>NZ_JBJLSE010000008.1:0-81306 GCF_050871845.1 Kineococcus arenarius subsp. arenarius | reverse complement strand
TGATCCCGCACGGTTGAGGGCTCAACCGTGCGGGATCACCACCAGAGGGGGCATCACGACATCGACGTGAGAGCGAGATCGCCGATCGGCCGTCACGGCGCGGACCGCGGCACGTCCGGGACGCGCTGCAGGTGCCGATCGTGCCGCTGCGAGGCGTCGGTGCGAGGTGCTCGCAGTCGGCGTGGACCGCCGGCAGGCAGGGGCCGTGCGGGGGAATGCCGGTGCGGTGGTGGTGCTCGTAGAGGGTGGTCGCTCCGCTGCACGTCCCCGGGCCTCACCTCCAGCCGCTTCGAGCGGCCGCTCGCCGAGAGGCGACTGCCGGATCGACCGTCACGTCCACGGCCGCCGGGTCCTTCGACCCGGCGGCCGTCGTGCGTGCAGGCGTGCTCAGACGGTGCCGCGCGGGCCCCGCAACTGCCCGCTGGAGGTCAGCTCGTGGGCCAGGTCGCGCAGCTTGACGCCGCGGTGCTGGCTGACGCTGGTCAGCAGGTCGAAGGCCTGCGCGGCGGTGAGCTTGTGCCGCTCCATCAGGATGCCCTTGGCCTGCCCGATCAGGTCGCGGCTGTCGATCGCGGCCAGCAGGTGCTCGCGCTGCTGCACCTGCGCCAGCGCCACCGCGGCGTGCGCGAAGGGCAGCCCCACCTGTCGCGACTCCCCGGTGAAGGCGCGCGGGGTGCGCGCGTACAGGTTCAGCGCGCCCAGGTCGTCGCCGGAGACGAACAGGCGGAAGCACAGCATGCTGCCGGCGCCCAGCTGCGCGGCGCCTTCGGCGAAGCGCCGCCAGCGCACCTCGCCGGCGACGTCGGGCACGTCGACGACCTCGGCCTCGAAGGCGGCGTCCAGGCAGGGGCCCTCACCGGTCTCGCTCTGCAGCTCGTCGACCGAGCGGGGCAGCTCGCACGAGGCGGCCCAGGCCTGCACCTGGGTGCGCTTGACCACGACGCTGATCGAGCCCTCCTGCGCGCCGGGGACCATCGCGATCGCCGCGGCCACGGCCTTCTCCAGCGTCGCCTCGGAGCCGGACTGCTGCTGCATCTGCCGGGCCAGGTCGGCCAGGGCGGCGACCAGGTCGCCCGGGCCTCCTGCGGAGCTGGGCCCGCCGGCGTGCTGGTCCTCAGCTGCTGCGCTCACGTGCCGCGCCTCCTTCCACGGGGACCCGGTGATCCGTTCACCCGGTGTCCCTGTGCCATCACACCACCGCCGGTAGCTGGAAGCCGCTGGCCTGCTCCCGTGGCCCTCGACTCACCGAGGGGCCGTGGAAGCGGTGACGGTGGGTGGAGGGGGCGGCTGGGACCGACTGACCGCTCGGGCCTCCTCGACGGTGCGCTCCAGGCGGGCGCGGGTGGTCGGGTGGGGAGCTCCGCGGTCCACGGAGCGCACGAGCGGAAGCCCTCCTGAGCCCCGCTCACCGCGAGGACCAGCCGCCGTCGGAGGCGATGGTCTGCCCCGTGACCCACTCCGCTTCGTCGCTGAGCAGCCAGGCGACGAGGCGGGCGGTGTCGGTGGGGGTGCTCCACCGCGCCCCGGGGTTCGCCTCGGCCACCGCGGCGCGCGTCCGGTCGTCGGCGTAGCCGGTGTCGTTGGGTCCGGGGTCGATGCAGTTCACCGTGATCGCACGGGGCACGAGGTGCACGGCCAGGGAGCGGGTCAGCTCGTGCAGCGCTGCCTTGGAGGCGATGTACGGCAGCTCGGCGGGCATGGCGCCGTGGTACTGCCCGGAGGTGAACAGCAGCACCCGCCCCCCGGGGCGGGTGTCGTCGTGCTGGGCGGCGAAGGCCTGGACGAGCAGCAGGCTGGCGCGGGTGTTGACCGCCCAGCTGAGGTCCAGTTCGGTGGCGGTGAGGTGTTCGAGGTCCTGGGCGCTGCTGCGGGCGTGGTTGGCGACGAGGGCGTCGACGTGGCCGAAGGCGTCGCGGGCGGCGGCGAGCACGGCCGCGGGTGCGTCGGGGTCGGCCAGGTCGGCGCTGAGGTGCTCGACGCGACCCTCCGCCCGCCGCAGCTCGTCGAGCAGGGCCTGCGGGCCGCCGGGGTCGGCGCCCCAGGGCTGCTCGGCGTCGTGGGGGGACCAGGAGTGCAGCAGCACCGAGGCGCCGTCGGCGACGGCGCGGCGGGCGACGGCGGCGCCGATGGCGGCGCGCCGGCTGGCCCCGGTGACGACGACGACGCGCCCGTGCAGGGTTGCGCTCACCCCCGGATCGTCCCCCTCCCCGGTGCGGCTCGCGACGGGCGAGGGGTGCGCGTCGACGGCGACGGGGGCGAGCGGTGGCGTTGCTAGGGTCGGACGACTCGTCCGGGTGTCCCGGACCCCGGCGGGCCGGCGAGGTCGGCCGGTCCGCCGCGCCCGCCCTCCCCGACCGTCCTGGAGACGCTCCGTGATCGACGCCCTCGGCAACCCCCGCTCCGTGCTGCTGCTCGGAGGCACCTCGGACATCGGCCTCGCCGTCGTGGAGCGGCTCAGCCCGCAGCGGCCGCTGGAGGTCACGCTGGCCGCCCGCCCGGGCGAGCGCCGCGACGCCGCCGTGGACCGCCTGCACCGGCGCGGTCACGTGGTGCGCACCGTGGACTTCGAGGCCACCGACACCGCCTCGCACGAGGGGGTCGTCGCCGAGGCGTTCGCCGCGGGGGACGTGGACGTGACGGTGCTGGCCTTCGGGGTGCTGGGCGACAACGAGCAGTCCTGGCAGGACGCGGACGCCGCCGAGCTGGTGGCGACGGTGAACTACACCGCCCCGGTGCGCCTGGGCGTGCTGCTGTCGCAGCGGCTGCGCGCGCAGGGCCACGGGGTGCTGGTGGCGCTGTCGTCGGTGGCGGGCGAGCGCGCGCGCCGCTCCAACTTCGTCTACGGCTCCTCCAAGGCGGGCTTCGACGCGTTCTTCACGGGGCTGCGCGAGGCGCTGCGCCCGTCGGGGGTGCGGGTCGTCGTGGTGCGCCCGGGCTTCGTCACCACGAAGATGACGGAGGGGCTGAAGGCGGCCCCGCTGTCCGTGTCCGCGGAGCAGGTGGCGGAGGTCGCCGTCGACGCCGTGCGCACCGGCAAGGAGACCGTGTGGGCTCCGGAGCCGATGCGCTGGGTGATGTCGGCCCTGCGCCACGTGCCCGCGCCGGTGTTCCGCAGGCTGCCGCTGTGACGGCTGCACGCGGGGGGCAGCAGCGCGGACGGTGACGAGCGAGGTCGATCTGAGCACTGAGGCGCGCACGCAGCAGGCGGCACGCGTCCCCCGGGCGCGCACCCGGGCGGGTGCCACCGCGCACCGCCCGCCCGAGGTGGTGCGCTCCAGGCGCTCCCGGCCCGGGCCGGACGCGGTGCTGGGGCTCCTCTGGGCGCTGGTGGGCCTGGGGGTGTTCTCCTGGCGGGTGGGCGTGCCGAGCCCGTGGCGCGACGAGGCCGTGACGGTGGCGGTGGCGAACCGCAGCGCCGAGCAGATCTGGCGGCTGGTGCAGCACGTGGACCTGGTGCACGCGCCGTTCTACTTCCTCGTGCACGCCCTGTCCGGGGCGTCGGCGACGGTGGTGCAGGCGCGCTGGCCCTCGGTGCTGGCGGCGGCGGCCACGGCCCCGCTGCTGCACGGGCTGGCCCGGCGCCTGGCGCTGCCGGCGACGGGCCCGCGCACGGCGCGGCTGGTCGGGGCGACGGCGGCGGCGCTGTGGCTGGCCACCCCCCTGGTGAGCCGCTACGCGCAGGAGGCGCGGCCGTACGCGCTGGCGACGCTGGTGGCGACGGCCTCGGCGTACCTGCTGGTGCGGGCGTCCGGTTCGGCGCGGCGCGGCTGGTGGGTGGGGTACGCCCTGAGCCTGCCGCTGCTGACGGCGCTGAACACGCTGGCGCTGATGGTGCTGCCCGCGCACGCCGGGTTGCTCCTGCTGCGCGGGACCGGTGCGCTCGCGCGGCGCCGCGGGGCCGCGGCCGGCGGGGCGGGCCTGCTGCTGGCGCTGCCCCTGCTGCTGGCGCAGAGCACCCAGCAGGGGCAGGTGGCGTTCCTGCGCCCGCCGCTGCTGCGGCAGCTGGGCGAGCACGTCGTCTTCGCGCTGGGTTCGCCGCTCACCGTGGCGCTGGCGGCGGGTGCGGTGGTGCTGGCGGTGTGGCGGGCGCGGGCCCGGGCGCTGCTGGCGGTGGGCCTGCTGTGGGGCGCGGCGCCGGTGCCGGCGCTGTGGCTGCTCTCGCAGGTGCACCCGCTGTGGACGACGCGCTACCTGGTGGTGGTGGTCCCGGGGACGTGCCTGCTGCTGGCGGCGGCGGTGACCGCGGCGCTGCCCGCTGCGCGCCGGGGGCGGTGGGTGCGGGGGCTGCCGGCGGCGGTGGCGCTGGTGCTGGTGGCCGGCGCGGCGCTGGCGGGGCTGCGGATGCAGCTGGTGTTCCGCGACGCGCGACTGGGTCACGCCGAGGACCTGCGCGGCACGGCGGCGTACCTGGCCGAGCACGCCCGTCCCGGCGACGGGCTGCTGTTCGTGCCGGACGGCGAGTACCGCTACCGGGTGCTGACCCAGCTGTACCCGGAGGCGTTCGCGGGGCTGCGGGACCTGGCCCTGGACCGGCCGGCGGCGGAGTCGGCGACCCTGGTGGGCACGGTGCTCCCGCCGCAGGAGCTGGCGGGGGCGCTGGAGGGCACCGGGCGGGTGTGGGTCGTCGGCGGCTCCGGGCCGGTGGTCACGGCCAGCGAGCAGGACCGCGAGACGCTGCGGCTGCTGCAGGAGGGGTACCGGGTGGCGCGGGAGCAGCACCTGCGGGCCTTCGGGGTGCGGCTGTACGTGGCGCGGGACCGGCCCGGGGCGGTGCTGGCGGCCTGACGGGGACGCCCGCCGACCCCCTCCGCCGCCCCACCCGTCCCTCCCGCCTCGTTCACAACACTTCCACCGTCGTCTAGTTTTCGTCCCTGGTGGAGCGTCGCCGACCGGCGGCCCCTCGCAACGACGGACGGAGCGCCCCGGCGATGACCCCTGAACCGCAGCGACGACGACCCCTGCCGGAGGCCCGCCGCGGCGGGGTCCCGGTGAGCCGCCGCGCGGCCCTGAGCGGCACCGGGGCCGGGCTGCTGGCCCTGCTGGCCGCACGGCCGGCGCAGGCCGCGCCGGCCGCGGTGGGCGGTGCGGGCCTCAACAGCGCCTCGGCGCTGCCGCTGCCGGTGTCGGGTTCCACGCGCTCGCTGCCGCTGGCGGCGGCCGGTGACGGCTCGGCACCGCTGCTGCGCACCGCTCCCGGCGGGGGTGCGGCCACGGCCCTGCCGGGCGACGGCGCCTCCGCGGGTGCCGAGCTGACCGAGGTCACCGTGGACGTCGACGGGGGCAGCCTGCTGGGCGTGGTGCTCGGCGGCGCGACCGCGGACGGGGCCGGGCCGGTGGCGGTGCGGGTGCGCCCCGCGGGCGGCGAGTGGGGTGCGTGGAACGAGCTGACGCTCGTGGACAGCGGCCCCGACGCGACCGCCGACGGGGTGGGCGCCGCCGGCGTCGTCGCCACGGAACCGCTGTGGACGGGCCCGCTGGGCGCCGCGCAGGTGCAGGTGCGGCTGCGCGCCGCCGACGCGGCCACGGCGCGCCTGGAGGTCGTCGACCCCGGTGAGCGCGACGGCGACGCACCCGCGGCGGTGGGGGTGGCGCGGCTCGCGGCGGCGTCGGGTGCGCAGTCGGTGGACGAGCGCGTCACGCTGGCCGCGCCCACCATCCGCACCCGCGCGGCCTGGGGCGCCGACGAGACCCTGCGCAAGTCCTCCGCCTCCTACAGCGGCACCCTCAAGGCCGCCGTGGTCCACCACACCGCCGACCCCGGCAGCTACACCCAGGCCCAGGTCCCCGCCGTCATCCGCGGCATGTACCGCTACCACACCGTCACCCTCGGCTGGGCCGACCTGGGCTACAACTTCGTCGTCGACCGCTTCGGCGGCATCTGGGAAGGCCGCGCCGGCGGCACCACCCGCCCCGTCGTCGGCGCCCACGCCGGCGGCTTCAACGTCGACACCTTCGGGGTGTCCATGATGGGCGACTACACCTCGGTGGCCCCCTCGGCGGCCTGCCTGGAATCCGTCGCGCAGGTCATCGCCTGGAAGTTCTCCCTGCACGGCATCGACCCCGCCGGCACCACCCGGCTGACCAGCGCCGGCGGCGGCACCGCCCGCTACGCCAAGGGCACCACCGTGACCCTGCGCACCGTCAGCGCCCACCGCGACGTCGGCTACACCGCCTGCCCGGGCAACGTCGGCTTCACCAAGATGGACGCCATCCGCACCCGCGTGGCCCAGCTCACCGCCGGCGGCGGCGCCAGCGCCTCCGAGGTCGCGGCCAAGTACGCCGCGGTCGGCGCGGGCGTGCTCGGCGCCCCCACCAGCGACGAGGGACCCGCCAAGAGCGGCGGGCGCTACCGCCACTACGCCATCGGCTCGATCTACTCGCACCCGTCCGCGGGGACGCACGCGGTGCTCGGGCTGATCCGGGACAAGTACGCCTCGCTGGGCTGGGAGAACTCCTTCCTGGGGTACCCGCTGACCGACGAGGTGGCGCTGCCCGGGGGGGCGTTCAGCCACTTCCAGGGCGGCTCGATCTACTTCTCGCCGCGCACGGGCGCGCACGTGGTGTTCGGCGCGATCCGCGACAAGTGGGCCTCCCTGGGCTGGGAGACC
Source organism: Kineococcus arenarius subsp. arenarius (assembly GCF_050871845.1). Taxonomy (NCBI): domain Bacteria; kingdom Bacillati; phylum Actinomycetota; class Actinomycetes; order Kineosporiales; family Kineosporiaceae; genus Kineococcus; species Kineococcus arenarius. The sequence goes on along the minus strand of NZ_JBJLSE010000008.1, from coordinate 74,698 downwards.
GGCCGCCTGGGCTACCCCCGCAGCGACGAGTACGACGTCGCGGGCGGCCGGCGCAGCGACTTCACCAGCGGCAGCATCACGTGGCGGGCGAGCGACGGGCGCCTGACCGTGCGCTGACGGTGCTGGGCGCTCCGCGGGGTGCGCGGCCCCGCGGAGCCCAGCACGTCACTACGCACAGTGATGCTGCCATGAGCGCTTCGTTACCGACTCGTGCCCTGTGGCACCTTGAGCCTCGGCCGTCGCTCGGGGAGGGTGGCAGGCGATGTCGGTCCCCGCTCAAGCTCCAGCCGTCAGGTGCCGATGCCCGTGACGTGCGTTGACCCGTGTGGGTGCGACCGCCTCTGTCGTCGAACGAAGGACCGAGCTGTCATGCGGTGGACCGCGAGTGCCCAGGAGACCGGCAACCGTCCCGGGACGGGCGGCGCGCTCTCACGACGCGCCCTGCTGCGCGCCGGGGGTGGTGCCGGGGCGCTGTCCGCCCTGGTCTGCCTGGCCGGCGCCACCGCCCGCCCCGCCGCGGCGGCCCCGGGCACGGCGCTGAGCAGCGGCACCCCGGCCGTCGGCGGCTCGACCACCAGCTACCCGCTGGCCCAGCACCCCGGCACCGCCGCCACCGCGGCGGTGCCCGCCCCGCGCGGGGCGACGACCCGCTCCCTGCACGCCGGTGCCGCGCTGAGCGTCGTGCGCGTCGAGGTCGCCGGCGGCCGGATGGTCGGCGTCACCTTCCCCCGCGGCACCGCCGCCGAGTCCGTCGCGGTGCGCACCCGCAACGGCGAGGGCGCCTGGTCGGCGTGGAGCGAGCTGCCGCTGAACGACAACGAGGCCGACCCCGGCACCTCCGAGGCCGACGGCCGGGTCACCGGCTCCGACCCCCTGTGGGTCGGGTCGCAGGGCGCCCTGACCACCGTCGAGGTGCGCCTGCCCGCCGCGGACGTCGCCCACGCCGAGCTGCACGTCGTCGACCCCGGGCACAGCGCCGCCGACGAGCTCGCCGCCACCTCGGCGAGCACCGTCCCCGCCGACACGTCCGAGGTGCTGCTGCGCAGCACCGGTGCGCAGTCGGTGGACGAGCGCGTCACGCTGGCCGCGCCCACCATCCGCACCCGCGCGGCCTGGGGCGCCGACGAGACCCTGCGCAAGTCCTCCGCCTCCTACAGCGGCACCCTCAAGGCCGCCGTGGTCCACCACACCGCCGACCCCGGCAGCTACACCCAGGCCCAGGTCCCCGCCGTCATCCGCGGCATGTACCGCTACCACACCGTCACCCTCGGCTGGGCCGACCTGGGCTACAACTTCGTCGTCGACCGCTTCGGCGGCATCTGGGAAGGCCGCGCCGGCGGCACCACCCGCCCCGTCGTCGGCGCCCACGCCGGCGGCTTCAACGTCGACACCTTCGGGGTGTCCATGATGGGCGACTACACCTCGGTGGCCCCCTCGGCGGCCTGCCTGGAATCCGTCGCGCAGGTCATCGCCTGGAAGTTCTCCCTGCACGGCATCGACCCCGCCGGCACCACCCGGCTGACCAGCGCCGGCGGCGGCACCGCCCGCTACGCCAAGGGCACCACCGTGACCCTGCGCACCGTCAGCGCCCACCGCGACGTCGGCTACACCGCCTGCCCGGGCAACGTCGGCTTCACCAAGATGGACGCCATCCGCACCCGCGTGGCCCAGCTCACCGCCGGCGGCGGCGCCAGCGCCTCCGAGGTCGCGGCCAAGTACGCCGCGGTCGGCGCGGGCGTGCTCGGCGCCCCCACCAGCGACGAGGGACCCGCCAAGAGCGGCGGGCGCTACCGCCACTACGCCATCGGCTCGATCTACTTCCTGCCCGCCACCGGCGCCCACTTCGTCAAGGGCCTCATCCGCGACAAGTGGAAGGCGATGGGCTGGGAGGGGTCCTACCTCGGCTTCCCGGTCACCGACGAGATCGCCCTGCCCGGGGGGGCGTTCAGCCACTTCCAGGGCGGCTCGATCTACTTCTCCCCGCGCACCGGCGCGCACGCCGTGCGCGGCCTCATCCGCGACAAGTGGGCCTCCCTGGGCTGGGAGACCGGGTTCCTCGGCTACCCCACCACCGACGAGAACCCCCTGCCCGGCGGCGCGTTCACCCACTTCGCCGGCGGCTCGATCTACTTCTCGCCCAAGGCCGGCACGCACGTGGTGCGCGGTGCGATCCGCGACGCGTGGGCGCGCCAGGGCTGGGAGACCGGCCGGCTGGGCTACCCCACCTCCGACGAGTACGACGTCGCCGGCGGCAAGCGCAGCGACTTCCAGGGCGGCTCGATCACCTGGACCCCGGCGCGCGGCGCGGTGGTCAGCTACCGCTGAACCGGCCCGAACCCCTCAAGGCCGGGCGCGCACGTGCCGATGACCGGCACGTAAGCCACGCACCCGACCCGGAGGTACCCGTGCGTCCCACGTCCCGACTGCGCCGACTCGTCACGGGCCTCGCCGCCGGCGTGACCGCCGCCGTGGCGGCCTGCACGCTGGCCGGGGGCACCGGCACGGCCGCGGCCGCCGAACCCACCTGGTTCGAGCCGGGCGCCACCTGGACCGGCGACTTCGGCGACCCCACCGTGGTGCGCGTCGGGAACACCTACTACGCCTACGCCTCGCCGGTGGGTGGTCGCGTGCTGCCCGTGCTGACCAGCACCGACCTGGTGACGTGGAAGGTGCGCGCGCGCTACTCCGACGACGGCCCGCCCGGCCGACCCGGTTACTCCGTGGCCGCCGATCCGAAGATCCCCGCCGAGATCAAGGCCGCCGCCCTGGACGACTGGGGCAAGTACGACACCAACGACGCGCTGGTGCGCCCGGCCTCGTGGGGCCTGGTCCACCAGCAGGGCCCGTGGATCAACCGGGACTACTGGGCGCCGGGTGTGTTCAGCATCGGCTCGACCTGGTTCGCGTACTCGCCGGTGCGCGTCTCCCCCTCCCGGTTCTGCCTCACGGTCGCCTCGTCGTCCTCCCCGCTGGGGCCGTTCCGCGACATCAGCGGCGGCGGGCCCATCCAGTGCGAGGACGTCAACGTGAACCCGGGCGGGTCGATCGACCCGATGCCGTACCACGACGCGGCCACCGGCAAGAACTACCTGCTGTGGAAGTCCTCCGGGAAGATCGACTCCCACCCGTCCTCGATCAAGGCGGTGGAGCTGGCCGCCAACGGGTTCCCCAAGGCGGGCGCACCGGTCGTGAAGCTGCTGGAGACCGCCCCGAACTCCTGGGAGGGCGACACCATCGAGAACCCGTCGATGGTCTCCTTCGGCGGCACGACGTACCTGTTCTACTCGGGCAACCTGTCCGACCCGCTGGACGCGCAGGGCCACAGCAGCTACGCCTCCGGGTACGCCGTCTGCCCGTCCGGGCCGCTGGCGGCGTGCCACCGCGTCTCGTCCGTGCCGCTGCTGGCCAGCGCCGGATCGGCGCAGGGCCCGGGCGGGTCGTCGGGTTTCGTCGACGCGAACGGGAAGCTGCGGATGGCGTACGCCACGTTCCGCCTCGGTGAGAACGTCGGCGGTCCCGTGCCGCACCCGCGCCGCATGAGCATCGCCACGCTGGTGCGCAACGGCGACGGCACGCTGCGCGTGGAGGGCGCCCCCGTCGCGGCGACGCCCGACATCGCGACCAAGTGGAGCTCCGTGGGCGGGGCCTCCGGGTTCCTCGGCTCCCCCACCAGCGCGATCCTGCCCACCCCGCGCGCGGGCGGCTACTACCAGCACTTCCAGGGCGGGTCGGTGTACTTCTCGCCGGCGACCGGCTCGCACGTCGTGCGCGGGCTGATCCGGGACCGCTGGGCCTCGATCGGCTGGGAGAACTCCCCGCTGGGCTTCCCCGTCAACGACGAGACGGCCCTGCGCGGCGGGGCGTTCAACCACTTCCAGGGCGGCTCGATCTACTTCTCGCCGGGCACCGGCGCCCACGTGGTGCGCGGCCTGATCCGCGACAAGTGGGCCTCCACGGGCTGGGAGAACGGGTTCCTCGGCTACCCGACCACCGACGAGCTGCCGCTGCGTGCCGGCGGGGCCTTCAACCACTTCGCCGGCGGCTCGGTCTACTTCTCCCCCGCCTCCGGCACGCACGTGGTGCGCGGCGCGATCCGCGACGCGTGGGCGGCGCAGGGCTGGGAGACCGGCCGGCTGGGCTACCCCACCTCCGACGAGTACGACGTCGCCGGCGGCAAGCGCAGCGACTTCCAGGGCGGCTCGATCACCTGGACCCCGGCGCGCGGCGCGGTGGTCAGCTACCGCTGAGCCACCCCGGCGCGGTGCGCGCCGGACGGGCGAGGGCCCCGCCACCCCGGGTGCCGGGGCGGCGGGGCCCTCGCTCGTCCGGCGCGCACCGCGTTCGCCTGCGATCCTGGACGCGTGCCGAACCGTCGTCGCCGGCCCGCCCGGTGCGCCCTGCTCGCAGCGGCGCTCTGCGCCGCGCTCACCTCCTGCACCGGCGGCGCGCCGACGGGGCCGGACGGCGACCCCGCCGGCGCGGGGACCGGCACGCCGCCCGCCGCCGCCCCCGGCCAGGCGGGCTCGACGACCGGCGGTGGGCCACCGCAGGAGGGCTGGTTCGAGCCGGGCACCACGTGGGTCGGCGACTTCGGCGACCCCAGCGTCGTCGTCCACGAGGGCACGTACTACGCGTACGCCTCGCCGGTGGGCGGGCGGTACCTGCCGGTGCTGACGAGCACCGACCTGGAGACCTGGACGGTGCGGCCGCGCTACAGCGACGACGGGCCGCCGGGGGCGCCGGGCTACGACGTGTTCGCGGACGAGCAGATCCCCGAGGAGATCCGCGAGGCGGGCCTGGACGCGTGGGCCGCCTACGACACCAACGACGCCCTCGTGCGCGACGCGAGCTGGGGCCTGGTCCACCAGCAGGGCCCGTGGATCGACCGCGACTACTGGGCGCCGGGCGTGGGGACGGCCGAGGGCACCTGGTTCGCGTACTCGGCGGTGCGGGTGGCCCCGGACCGCTTCTGCCTGACGCTGGCCACGGCCACCTCACCGCTGGGGCCGTTCCGCGACGTCAGCGGCGACGCGCCGATCCAGTGCCAGCCCGCCGAGCGCGATCCGCAGGGGTCCATCGACCCCAGCCCCTACACCGACCCGGCCTCGGGCCGGCGGTACCTGCTGTGGAAGGCCGCGGGGAAGCTCGACGTGCGCGAGTCCTCGATCCAGGCCGTCGAGGTCGGCGACGACGGGCTCCCCCTGCCCGGTGCCGCGCCCGTGACGCTGCTGGAGACGAACCGGGCCGCGGCGTGGGAGGGCAGCACGATCGAGAACCCGTCGATGGTGACCTTCGAGGGCACGACGTACCTGTTCTACTCGGCGAACTACTCCGGGGTGCTGGACGCCAGCGGCCGCAGCAACTACGCCAGCGGGTACGCGGTGTGCCCCGCCGGGCCGACCGCGCCGTGCGACCGCCCCGAACCCGCCTCCCCGCTGCTCGCCAGCCAGGGCACCGTCCAGGGCCCCGGCGGCTCCAACGGGTTCGTCGACACCTCCGGCACCCTGCGCCTGGCCTACGCGTCCTTCTGGCTCGGCGAGAACCTCGGCGGGCAGCAGCCGCACCCGCGCCGGCTGGGCATCGCCACGCTGCAGCGCCTCCCGGACGGGACCCTGGACGTCGTGGACGGCCCGGCGCCGGTCGAGCACGAGGTGCGCGGGGCGATCCGGGAGAAGTGGCTGGCCACCGGCGGGGCCGACGGCCCGCTGGGCCCGCCCACCACCGACGAGGTCGCCACCCCCGGCGGCCGGGGCGCCTACAGCCACTTCCTCGGCGGCTCGATCTACTTCTCCCCCGCCAGCGGCGCGCACGTGGTGCGCGGGGCGATCCAGACGGCGTGGGGCGACACCGGCTGGGAGGCGGGGCCGCTGGGGTTCCCCGTCAGCGACGAGTACGACGTGCCCGGCGGCAAGCGCAGCGACTTCGAGAACGGCTCCCTGGTGTGGGACGCCGCGACGGGCCGGGTCACGCGCGGCTGAGGCCCGTCAGCCGTCCGCGGCACCGTCCAGGACGCTCTGCGGGCTGGGCCCCGGCCCGGCGCCGTCCCACCAGCGCCAGCCGGGCACGGTGCGCTCGCCCGCGCTGACGTCGTAGCCGCCGGTGGGGAGCTCGTACTCCACGCGCACCAGGTCGCCCCACTCGCGGTACGGCGCGCCGGGCAGGAAACCCCGGTAGGGCGTCAGGGTCGCCACCTCCGGCAGCGTGGCGTAGGAACCGCCGCCGTCGATGAGGGCCAGCGGCGGGGTGACCTCGAAGGTGGCGCTGCGCACCATCCACGTCACCGGCTCGACCATCCCGCCCGCGACGACCGGGGGTTCGTAGCAGGGCAGGTGCAGGCCGATCGGCCAGTCCAGCAGCACGCGGGTGCCGGCGGGCACGACCTCCGAGACGCTCTGCCCGGTGCGCCGGTACACGTCGGTGACCGCGGGGACGGGCTCCGACCCCGTGCCCGCCGCCTCGTCGGTCCGCAACCGCACCCGCACCGCCACCGCTCCCGGTGGGGCGTCGGCGACCGGGCCGAAGCCGACCCGGCGCCACCCCTCCCCGGCGGGCGGCACCGCCGGCACCGGCAGCGGTTCGCCGTCGGCGCCGGCGAACTCGACGGTGACCGCGGCGGGAGCGCCCAGCACGTCGAAGGCCAGGGTGTCGGAGGCGCTGCGCTCCCCCAGGGACAGCCACGGCGTGCTGACCTCCGCACCCGGCACGCCGGACCAGACGCCCACCCCGTCGGGAGCGGTGTCCAGCAGCCCGGCCGTCTGCTCCCCGTCCGCCGCGGGGGCGGTGCCGCCGGGCGCGTCGGCCGCGGCGGCACCGCCCGGAGCGGCGGTGGGGTCCAGGGTGCGCTGACCCGTCAGGGCGACCGCCGCGTCGGCGAACCCGCAGGAGGCCCCCGTCAGGGCGGGCAGGGCGTCGGAGGCCACCGACCAGGAGTCGCGCAGCCGGTACGCGGCGGCGGCGACGCTGCCCGCCTGCACCAGCACCGACCCCGCCAGCACCACCGCGACCGCGGCCGCCACCAGCTCCGGCCACGCGTCGCGCACCGGAGCGCTCGCCCCACCGCTCGCCCCACCGGGCACGGCCGCCCGGGGGCGCCGGCGGCGGCGCAGCAGGACGGGCAGCACCACCAGCGCCGACAGCGCCGCCCACAGCAGCGGCTGGCCCAGCAGCGCCGGCAGCTCGGGGTCCACGCCGTACGCGGAGTACTCCACCTGCGCGTCGGGACCGTGGAACGCGGCGCCCGCCACGGCGACGACGACGACCCACAGCGCCAGCAGCGCCCAGCGGGTGGGCCGGCGCCGCACCAGGACCACCGCCGCGACGACCGCCAGCAACGTCCCCACGCCCGCCAGCGCGCCGAAGTGGTGCGACCACTTCGTCGGCGAGACGGCCAGGACGCCGAACCCGGTCAGGGCTGCGGCCACGGGCACCACCCACGAGGTGCGGGGCCCGCGCGCGCGGGTGGCCCGCAGCAGCGCCGCGGTGACGCCGGTGAGCAGCACGAGCGTCAGCAGCACGACCACCTGGCGGGCGTAGCCGCGCTGGTTGGGGTCCACCCCGACCGTCAGGGCGGCGTAGCGCTCGGCCTCCTGCCACCACGCCAGGTTCGGCCCCACCTCGTCGTGCACGCGCAGCGCGGTCAGGGCGGCGGCCAGGCTCGCGTCGGCGAACACCAGCGGCGAGGCGACGCTGGCGCACGCCAGCAGCAGACCCGCGGTGGGCAACGCGCCCAGCCGGCTCTCGCGCAGCAGGGGCCACCACCGCGGCGCCAGCACCAGCAGCAGCCCGGCGGACAGCAGGCCGGAGGCCGTCACCGCCACCGCAGCGCCCGCGGTGGCGGCAGCCAGCCCGAGCAGCCACACCCGCCGGCGGGCCACCGCCTCCAGCACCAGTGCGAGGGTGGCGGTGGAGACGAGCACGACCAGGCTCTCGGGGCGGGCGGAGGTGTTGAACGGCCACCACCAGGCGAGCAGGACCACCGCGGCCAGGGGGCGGGTCCACAGCGGCGGGTCCTGCACCAGGCGCGGCAGCACCACCCGCGTCAGCAGCAGCCAGGTGCCGATCCCGCACAGCGCGGCGGGCAGCCGCACCGCCCACGGCGCCGCGGACACCTGCACCACCGCGGCCAGCAGCAGCTGCTGCAGCGTGAAGGGGATCTCCGGGACGGAGAAGTAGCGCACGACGTTGCCGACGGTCCCCGTCAGCTCGACGCTGCGCGCCTCCAGCACGTAGTAGAAGTCGTCGGTGTGCAGCGGGCCGACACCGGCCCACAGCACCAGCGCGGCGCTGACCACCGCGTCGCAGGTGAGCGCCGCCCCGCGGCGCCACCGGCCCGGCACCGCCGGGTCCAGGCGCGCGGGACGCTCCCCCGGGTGCCCGCGCCCGGCTCGCCGGCGCCGGGGCGCCGGGCCCGCGGCGAGCAGCAGCACGAGCACGGCCAGCAGGGCGGTGACGGCGTGGGCGACCAGGACGGCGACCTTCAGCGCCCCGGGCCGGCTCTCGAAGCGCGCGTCGGGGTGCGCCACCACGGACGGCGCCGCGCCGCCCGCACCGGTCCCGGCGGTGACGTCGGTGACGAAGGCGGTGACCTCCGGCACGGGCAGCCCGGGCGCGGACGCCAGCGGCTGCCCGGCGGAGCCGTCGGTGACGGTGGTGCCGTCCTGGTCGGCGACCACCCGCAGCACGCAGCCGGGGGTGGCCAGGCGCGGGTCGTCCACCGCGAGGTCGAGCAGCTCGCGCCCCGAGGACCGGACGAGCAGCCGCCCGTCGGCGACGGAGACGCTCAGCGACCGCTGCCGGCCGCGCTCGGAGCCGGTGGGGGCGGTGGCGACCAGGACCGCCTGCTCCCCCGGCGCGGTGCGCCCGGCGAGCGCGCCGACCGCCGCGCACGGCACCTCGGCGGTGACGTCCAGGGGCCGGTACGGCATGAACAGCGCCGTGGTCGAGGTGGGCGCCTGCCCGGCCCGCGGCCAGGTCACCTCGGGGGTGCTGACGACCACCGGGGCCAGCGGGACGGCCACGGACAGCAGGCAGGTCAGGGCCGCCAGGACGAGCGCGAGCAGGCGGCCCCGGGCGGGGGCGGTGGAGCTCAAGGGACGTCAGCCGACCGCGGTGGTGGTGGGGGCGACGGCGGTCGCCGCGCCGGGTGCGGCGGGGTCCACGCCGACGACCACGAACGGTCCGACGTCGGTGAGCGTGAACGCCGGGTCCTCGAACAGCGCGGGGTCGAAGGTCGTGGTCGTCCAGTCGGCGTTCGGCTCGGCGGGGAAGACGTCGCGGGCCAGGCCCACCTGGTACCCGTCGTCCGCCCGGCGCAGGACGAGCACGTCGGGCGCCTCGAAGGGGCCGTCCGCCATGCGGCTCAGCAGGTCGGCGGGGCCGGTGGCGGCGGCCCAGGACTCCACCTCGGCGCGGCGGGCGTCGTAGTCGGAGAGCGGGTTGGCGTAGTGCGGGGTGATCTGCTGGAAGCCGCGGTAGGGCCGGAAGGAGAAGACCTCGTAGTAGGCGCTGAGCACGACCGTCTCGTCGGGGGTCAGGCCCTGCGCGGCCGCGGCGGCGTCGACGGCGGCGAGGAGGTCGTCGGTCCAGGCGCCGTCCACGCTCTCGTCGCTCTCCCCCAGGGCGTTGGTGCCGTCCGCGGTGTAGTCGGTGTAGGCCTTCTCGATCTGGGGCGCGAGGTTCTGGCCGGTGGCCTGCAGCGGCACGACGAGCACGGCCGCACCGGCGAGCGCCGTGAGGACCTGCACCTCGCGCAGCCGCCCAGCCAGCGGTGAGCGGGTCAGCACCCCGGGCAGCGCGCGCCACAGCGCGGCGGCGCCCATCACGCCGGCGACGGCCGTCGTCTCCACCAGCACGGCCTCCATGCGGAAGGCGAGCAGGGTGGTGCGGGCGAGCAGCGCCGCCGTGGACAGCAGGTACCACAGGTAGGCGACGGCGACGACGAGCAGCAGCGGGGGCGCGACGGGGTCGCGGCGCACCGCGAGCACCAGCCACAGGGTTCCCAGCAGGAGGAAGGCGCCCCAGGGCGTGGGGGCCAGCATCGGCGTGGGCAACTGGGCGGAGATCAGCGGCAGGAAGTGCTGCGCGGCGGCGCGGCCACCGCCGCCGGTGACGACCTCCACGACGTAGGGCGCCCAGACGAGCAGGGCCAGCAGCGCGGAGACCACGGCGGCGAGCACGAGGGCGGGGACCCGGGTGCGCAGCGCGGCGGGACCGGCCCCGGCGCGCCAGGCGGCGCCGGCGCGCCAGGCGCAGGCGAGGGCCACCAGCAGCGCGGCGAACCCCGCGTAGAGGGTGTACGTCATGGCGCCCAGCCCCAGGGCGACGCCGACGGCGACCGCGGCGGCGGTGCGGGTGCGCGCGGGCACGTCCCCGAAGGCGCGCCAGGCGACCACGGCCACGACGGGCACGAACGCGGCCAGGCACCACGAGTACGGCTCGTCGACGAACGGCCCGGCCAGGGCCGGGTAGACGCCGACGGCCGTGGTGGCCAGCCCGGCGAGCAGGCCCCGCCGGGGGCCGACCAGCCGCGACCAGGCGAGCATCGCGAGCACCGGCACGATCGCGGAGGTCGCGATCCCGGCGGGCTTGAACGCCTCCCACGCCGGGGTGCCGGTCAGGTCCGCGAAGCGGCCGGCGAGCCAGAACCAGCCCGCGGGGTAGAAGGAGGGCAGGCCGGCGTAGTTCATGTCGGCCAGGTGCCAGTCGTCGGTGAGGCGCCCCAGGAACTGGGTGCGGAACACCTGGTCGTTCGTGTTGCCGCCGAGGTAGAAGCGGGTGCCCGCCAGCGGCAGGGCGAGCAGCAGCGTCGCCAGGGCGGCGACGACCACGGCGGCGACGGCCTCCGTGCCCCGCCACCAGCGCCGCCGCACGCACATGCCGAGGGCGGCAGCGACCACGGCGACGAGCACGGCGGTCGTGGCGGCGGTGCCCGCGTACGAGGGGGTGGTCGAGGAGAAGGCCGGCGCGTCGCCGCCGGCGCTCGCGCCCGCGAAGCGCAGGACGAGCGCGGTCGTCACCCGCTGCACGACGAGGCTGACGAGGCCGGCGACGACGGTGCCGGCCAGCAGGACCAGCCCGAGCCGGAGGAAACCGCCGCGCACCACCGCGTCGCGGCTGCGCACCCGGACCGCGGCGGCGTGCGCCGTCCGCTCCGAGAGGTCGTCGTCCTCGCGCGTCGCCTGCGTCACCCGTCACCCACCACCTCGAGCGCCGGTCACGGTGACCGACCGGTACCCGAGGGTAGGCCACGGCGCACCCGCTCCCCGCCCGCGCCGCGCGGGGGTGGGGAGGCGTCAGCGGGCGGTGATCACCGCACCGCCGGCGGGGGTCCAGGTGATCGAGCCGCCCTGGAAGTCGCTGCGCTTGCCGCCGGGCACGTCGTACTCGTCGGAGGTGGGGTAGCCCAGCCGGCCGGTCTCCCAGCCCTGCGCCGCCCACGCGTCGCGGATCGCGCCGCGCACCGCGTGCGCGCCGGTGGCCGGGGACCAGTAGACCGAGCCGCCCTCGAAGAGGGAGTACGCCCCGCCCGCGAGCCGGCGCTCGTCGGAGACGGGGTAGCCCAGCCAGCCGCGCTCCCAGCCCAGCGCGATCCAGCGGTCGCGGATCGCGCCGTGCACCTCGTGGGCGCCGGTGGCCGGGGACCAGTAGAGCGAGCCGCCGAGGAACTGCTGGCCGACGCCGCCGCGCAGGCCCAGGGCCCCCTCCTCGGTGGTCGGGAAGCCCAGGACGGAGGACTCCCAGCCCAGCCGGCCCCACGCGTCGCGGATCGCGCCGCGGATCGCGTGCGCGCCCGAGCGCGGGGACCAGTAGACCGAGCCGTTCTGGAAGAGCTGGTAGGACCCCTCCACCTGGGGCAGCGCCCACACCGGGCCGGTGGGTGCGCCGAGCACCCCGCCGGCGGCGCCGAGGGCGCGCCAGGTGGCGTCGATCTGGGCGGTGCCGCCGGGCACGACGGCCCACCAGCTGGAGCGCAGGGCTCCGCTGAAGCGGGCGACGGAGGCGCCGCTCAGGGTGGCGTCGCCGGTGGTGCAGCGCACCACGAGCTCGGTGATGCGCCCGCCCCACTCGCCGTTGCCGTCGCGGCGGGTGATCGACAGGGCACGGGGCTGCCCCCCGGCGGGGCAGCGGGAGGCGACGGTGGACACCGGCAGCTGGGCGGTCCAGCCGGCCACCGTGTCCTGCGGGACCTTCCCGGCCGGCGAGGAGAACTGGTCCTCCGCGGCGCGCAGGTACGGCTTGCTGCCGGTGGCGGACCAGCCGCCGTTGCTGGAGGAGAACTGGGTGAAGGCGGGGGCACCGGCGTACTCGCGGATCTCCCCGGCGGTGGCCCGCACGGCCGCGGTGGTCGCCGCCGGCTGCAGGTCGGTGACCGCTCCGGCGGCGGTGCGGGAGGCGGCGCCCTGGTACACCTGGCACGCCTCGGTGTCGCAGATGTCGTACGCGGAGGAGGGGGCGCGCAGGGTGGACAGCGCGTAGCTGCGCGCGGCGACGGCCTGGGCCTGCAGCGCCTCGGGCGCGAACCAGGCGGGCGACTCGCGGGGCACCACGCCGAGCAGGTAGTCCTCCAGGCTCAGGGTGTTGATCGGCGTGACGGGGGTGCTCAGCGGGAAGGAGATCGTCCCCGCGTAGCGGTTCCCGGAACCGTCCAGGCGCTCGACCCACACGCCGTCGGCGCCGGTGACCGTCGGCACGCTGGTCCAGCGCTGGGTCCAGACCTCCTGCCAGCCGGGCAGGAACGCCGTCAGGACGAGCGCCGTGCCGTCCCAGGTCACGCGCAGCCGCTGGCCCTGCGGGACGGTGCGGTCCCCCACCCGCAGCGGTGCGGCGCTGCGGGACTCAAGGAACACCTCCGGGCCGCTGAAGCGCGAGAGCTGCACGCGCACGGTGCGATCGGCGCGCGTGGCGGCGGTGGTGCCCGGGTAGTACGCCTCGAGGATCTGCCGGTGGTCCTGGCCGGCGACGGCCCGGGACTGCGCGCCCCACTGGGACATGCCGTAGCCGTGGCCGTAGCCGCGGCCGGTGACGGTCCAGGCGCCGGAGGCGGGGGCGGGGAAGGTCTCGGCGGCCTGCGCGGCGGAGACCGGCAGGGCGGAGAGCAGGAGGCCGGCGGTGAGGGCGGTGGGGACGAGGCGGCGACGACGCACGATCACCGAGTGTTAGTTAGTTGATACGCATCGTCAAGCGTCGTCCGCCACTCGTGACCCACCCGTGACGCGCGGGACCGCTCAGCACCAGCAGCCCCACCAGCACCAGCGCCGACAGGGGCCGCACCTGCGCCAGCAGCGCCCCGCCCGCCCCGCCCAGGGCCGCCGCCCACTGCAGCACCGGCAGCAGCCAGGGCACCAGCGCGACGGCGGCGGCCGCGCGCACCGCCCGGGCCCCGGCCGGCGCGAGGAGCAGCACCACGGCCGCCAGCGGGGCGGCCAGCACGTGGTGGCTCCAGGTGACCGGGCTGACCAGGCAGCTGAGCAGGCTCACCACCAGCCCCCACCGCACCCCCTCACCCGGCGCGGGGTCCCCGCCCGACGAGCGGCCCCGACCCGGCGACGGGTGCGGACCCGCACCGCGGCGCAGCACGACCACGGCGGCCACCACCAGCACCGCCCCCAGCGCCACCCCCGCGACCGAGGCGACCCCCGCCGGCACCCCCGCGTGGGCGAACGCCCCCGCCAGCGAGTTGTTGCTCGTCGTGCCCGGCGGCGCCACCCGCCCCGAGCGCCACAGCAGGTCGAGGAAGTAGCTGCGCCACGACGCCGGAGCCGCCAGCGCGCCCGCCGCGGTCAGCACCGCCCCCGCCACCAGGACCCGCACCGCGAACCGGCGCCACGGCCGCACGGCACCCAGCACCAGCACCAGCGCCGGCGTCACCTTCACCGCCGCCGCCGCACCGGCCAGCGCACCGCCCGTCCCCGGCGCGCGCCCGGCCAGCGAGGCACCGCCCACCAGGGCCAGCACCACCAGCGGGCTGACCTGCCCCAGCACCAGCGCCTCGCGGAACGGGTCGCTCACCACGACCACCGCCAGCGCCGCCGGCACCAGCGCCCGCGGCGCGCCGGCCGCGCGCAGCAGCCGGTGCCCGGCCGCGACCAGCACCAGCACCAGCACCGCGTCCCACACCAGCAGGCCGGCCCCCACCGGCACCAGCAGCAGCGGCGCGAACAGGACCGCCGCCACCGGCGGGTACACGAAGTAGTGCCCACGCTCGGTGACGCGGGCGTAGAGGTCCCGCCCGGCCAGCAGGTCCGCGGCGCCGTGCCGGTACACCGCCAGGTCGTACCCGCGCTGCCAGCCCTCGGCGCCGGCCCCCGTCGCCAGCAGCAGGGCGGACCACGCCAGGGCGGCGGCCAGCGGCGCCCAGCGCAGGACGGGCCCGGCCGCCCGCCTCACGCCCGGTCGGGGAAGACGAGCGAGCGGAACGTCAGGAAGCGGAAGACCGTCGCGATCGCCATGCCGACCACGTTGGAGGAGATGTTGTCGGCCAGCGGCGACGTCAGGCCCAGCACGTGCCGGGAGAACCACAGGCAGGCCAGCTGCAGCAGCGCGGCGATCACGCTGAGCAGCAGGAACATCGCGTACTCGCGGCCCGGGTGCTCGCTGCGCCGGTCGCGCCAGGTGTAGTAGCGGCTGCCGAGGAAGGCGACCGCGATGGCGACGACGCTGGAGACGACCTTCGACCACAGCGAGGGCACGTCCAGGACCAGCAGCAGCAGGTTGAACACCGCCACGTCCACGAGGTAGGCCGCACCACCGGTGACGAGGAAGCGCAGCACCTCCTGGACCCGGTGGTGGCGCAGCAGCGCGCTCGCGCCGCCGACGCCCCCCTGCCCGCTCACGCGTACACCGCCAGCAGCAGGACGGCCACCCACGTCAGCGCCAGCGCCAGCAGCACCCGGTCGTGCAGCGCCAGCTCCTCCGGCTCCTCCGCCTGGCCCCGGTCCACGTCCACCGCGTAGCGCAGCACCGCCAGCACGAACGGCACGACCGAGACGACCCCCCACCGGGGGCTGGACTCGTTGAGGAAGGTGAACGACCACAGCGAGTACGCCGTGACCAGCACCGTCGCGGACAGCGTCCACACGAACCGCAGGTAGGTCTGGGTGTACTTCTGGACGACCTTGCGCACCTGCCGCCCGGTCGCCTCGCCCTGGCGGGCCTCGGCGTAGCGCTTGCCCGCCGCCATGAACAACGAGCCGAACGCGGTGGTCAGCAGGAACCACGACGACAGCGGGATCCCGGCGGCCACCCCCCCGGCCAGCGCCCGCAGCAGGAACCCCGAGGCCACGCTGGCCAGCTCCACCACCGGCTCGTGCTTCAGGCCGAAGCAGTAGGCCAGCTGGATCGCCGCGTACACCGCCATGACGACGAGCAGGTCCAGGTCCCACAGGGCCGAGCCGACCAGCCCCGCGGCGAACAGCAGCACAGCCGTCGCGTACGCCGCGCGCGGGGAGACCACGCCCGCGGCGATGGGGCGGAAGCGCTTCTTGGGGTGGGCGCGGTCGGCCTCGACGTCCTTGGCGTCGTTGACCAGGTAGACGGCGCTGGCCACCACGCAGAAGGCGGCGAAGGCGATGGCCGCACCGAGGAAGGCGTGCGCGTCGAGCTGCGCGGCACCGGCCGGCAGCAGGGGCGCGACGACGAGGACGTTCTTGACCCACTGGTGCGGGCGCGCGGTCCTGACGAGCCCGGCGACCGCGTTCACCGGCGCACCCGCCGCAGCACCCGCGGGACGAGCGCGGCCACGGTCGCGCCGAGCGCGCTGCCGGCGACGACGTCGGTCGGGTAGTGCACGCCCACGACGACGCGCGAGAGCGCCATCGCCGGCACCAGCGGCGCGAGCGCGCCGCGGCCGACGAGGCGGCCGAAGGCCACGGCCGCCGCGGTCGTGGACGTCGCGTGCGAGCTGGGCAGGCTGAAGCGGCTGGGGGTGCCGGCGTGCACGAGCACCTGCGGGTGCGAGGGCCGCACCCGGCGGGTGATCCGCTTGAGCACGACGCTGGCGCCGTGGGCGGCGACGACCGCGGCGGTCGCCTCCACCCACTCGCGGCGGCGGGGCGCGTCGACCGCCGCGCCCACCGCGCCCGCCGCGATCCACACGGCGGCGTGCTCGCCGGCGAGGCTCATGGCGCGCGCGACCTGCACGACCGGTGCGTGGCGCAGGCGGCGCTGGACGGCGATCATCAGTCGGACTTCGGCGGTGGTGGGCACCGGGCCTTCGGGCTGCACGTCGCTCTCCGGGTCGTGGGGGGGACCGGCCGGGGTGGGCGCGGTAGGAGTGGGGGCGGTCGGGGTGGGTGCGCCGCTCATCCGCGCAGCCGCTCGACGGCCGCGGTGATGCCCTCGTCCGCGACGACCCGGCCGTGCTCCAGGACGACGCCGCGGTCGCACAGCTTCTCGACCATGTCGAGGTCGTGGCTGACGACGACGAGGGTCCGGCCCTCGTCGCGCAGCTGCCGCACCCGAGCCAGGCACTTCTGCTGGAACGGGGCGTCGCCGACGGCGAGGATCTCGTCGATGAGGAAGATCTCCGGGTCGGTGTGCACGGCCACGGCGAACGCCAGCCGCAGGAACATCCCGGAGGAGTAGAACTTCACCTCGGTGTCGATGAAGCGCTCGATCTCGCTGAACGCCACGATGTCGTCGAAGCGCCGGGCCGTGGTGGCCTCGTCCATGCCGAGGATCGCCGCGTTGAGGTAGACGTTCTCCCGGCCGGTGAGGTCGGGGTGGAAGCCGGCGCCGACCTCGATGAGCCCGGCGATGCGACCGCGGACCAGCACGCGCCCGGTGTCCGGGCTCATGACGCCGGAGATCAGCTTGAGCAGGGTGGACTTGCCGGACCCGTTCAGGCCCAGCAGGGCGACGGTCTCCCCCTCCCGCACGGTCAGGTCGACGTCGTCCAGGGCGTTGAAGGAGTCGCCGAGGTCCTTGCCGCGGAAGGCGGAGACCACGAGGTTCTTCAGGCTGCGGTCGTGCCGCAGGTG
Source organism: Kineococcus arenarius subsp. arenarius (assembly GCF_050871845.1). Lineage (NCBI taxonomy): Bacteria > Bacillati > Actinomycetota > Actinomycetes > Kineosporiales > Kineosporiaceae > Kineococcus > Kineococcus arenarius. The sequence goes on along the minus strand of NZ_JBJLSE010000008.1, from coordinate 57,722 downwards.
GAACCGCTTGCCGACGCCCTCGACCCGGATGCTGGTCCGGGTGCGGGGCCGGGCGGTGAGGGGTCCGGTCATCACAGCTCCTGCGCGAAGCGGCCCTCGAGCCGCCGGAAGGTGAACTGCCCCACCGCCAGCACGACCAGCGCGATCAGCAGCGACAGGGCGCCGTGCCACAGCAGGTTCGGGGGCAGCGTCGCGGCGGGTCCCGCACCCGGGCGGGTGGCGCCGTACCAGAACGCGTAGTGGAACAGCTCCACGGCGCTGGTCACGGGGTTCAGCTGGTACACCTGCCACAGCCAGCCCGGCAGCTCCTGGCGCACGAGGCTCCACTGGTACAGCACGGGCGAGGTCCAGGTCACCACGAGCAGCATGAGGTCGACGATGTTCTCGAAGTCGCGGAACAGGACGTTGATCGACCCGAAGAACAGCCCCAGCCCCGTCGCGAGGACCGCCACGACCACGAAGCCCAGGACGCCCGCCAGCAACTGCCAGGCGGTCGGCCGCCAGCCGGACACGAGCGTGCCCAGCAGCAGGATCACCAGCTGCGGCAGGAAGTGCACGGCCGCCACCCACGCGGAGCTCACCGGGAACAGCTCGCGCGGCAGGTAGATCTTCTTGACCAGCGCCGCGTTGCCGGTGACCGCCCGGGTGGCGTTGCCGAAGGTCTCCGAGAAGAAGTTGATGACGACGATCCCGGAGAACAGGTAGACCGCGTAGTCCTGGATCGCCTCGTTCTGCTGCAGGAACACCCCGAGCGCGAAGTAGAAGACGGCGAACTGCACGGCCGGCTTCACGTAGCTCCACAGCAGCCCCAGGAACGAGCCCTGGTAGCGCACGCGCAGCTCCTTGCGCACCAGCAGCTTCAGCAGGTAGCGCCGCTCGAGGACGTCGAGGAGGCCCCGCCCCCTGCCGGGGACGGTGAAACCGTCGAGGTCGTCGTCGTCCGCGCGGTGCCCGGCCGCTCCCGGCGACCCCGCCACCACCCCGCTCAGCGCTCCTCTCCCGCGCCCGCGCGGGCGACGTCCCCGTCCGCGGGCGCCGGCGACCGGGACTCGGCCCGGGCGCCGGGCACGGTGCTGGCGTCGAAGACCTCGTCCCACGCCTGCGGGGAGGTGAAGCCGGGCAGCGCCGCGCGGTAGGCGGCGGCCAGCTCGTCCCAGCGCGCCCACAGCTGCCGGTGCGCGTCGGCGCTGCGGCGCAGCAGGTCGCGGAAGGCGCGCGGATCGCGCTTGTACCAGGCCGCGGCCGTGCCGTCGGCCGTGGACACCACGGCGGAGTCGTAGTGCGCCAGGCGCCACCACGTGGAGTCCATCGCCGCGACCTGCTTCTCGGGGCGCGCCAGCGCCTCGGGGTCGGGAGCGGTCAGGTGCCGGGCCACGACCGCCGCCGCCCACGGCAGCAGCGTGAAGCGGTTCGGCGAGGTCGGCTCCTTGCCCTTGCGCGGGGGCTTGCGCTGGTGCGGGGCGGGGAAGGCGTCGACGTCGGTGGAGGTGCGCGCGTCGACGAAGTCCTTGCGCGCCGCGCGCACCTCGGCGGTGCGCGTGGGCAGCGTGGCGAGCAGGTGCTCCGGGCCGGACAGGACGTCCTGCAACGCCATCAGGCGCAGCACCTCGGTGGAGTACTGCATCGAGATGAGGTGCTTGACGTCGGTGAAGACGCTCTCGCGGAAGATCCGCCCACCGTGCGGGTACGGCGAGTGCAGCAGGGCCGCCACCAGGCGGTTGCGCTCGTGGAAGTACGCCTGCCAGTCCGTGCCGTCGTCCTTGTCGATCCAGGACACGTGCCAGACGGCCGCACCGGGCAGGCTCACGGTCGGGAAACCCGCCGCCGCCGCGCGCAGGCCGTACTCGGCGTCGTCCCACTTGATGAACACCGGCAGCGACAGACCGACCTCGCGGATCACCGAGACGGGGATCAGGCACATCCACCAGCCGTTGTAGTCCACGTCGACGCGCTTGTGCATCCACGGCGTCGAGCGCAGGTTCTGCGCCGACAGGTCGTGGCGCTCCTGCACGCCGGGCACCGACCCCCAGAAGAAGCGGTACCTGTCGATGCGCTCGCCGAAGGAGTGCATGACGCTGCGGTCGAACATGTCGAACATGTGGCCGCCGACCACGGTGGGCGTGCGGCAGGACTGCGCGAACTGCAGGGCGCGCAGCACGCCCTCCGGTTCCACGACGATGTCGTCGTCCAGCAGCAGGACGTGGTCGCTGCGGCCCTCGCGCAGCGTCTCGCGCATGCCGCGGGAGAAGCCGCCCGAGCCGCCCAGGTTGCCCTGGCGGACGATGCGCAGCTGATCGCCCAGCGCCGCGGCCACCTCGGCGAAGCCGGGCTCGTCGGCCACCAGCTGCGTGCCCTGGTCCATGACGTAGACGTGGTCCAGCACCGCCCGCACGTCCTCGGCGCCGGCCAGCGTCCGCAGCAGCGACAGGCAGTAGTCGGGGCGGTTGAACGTGGTGACGGCGATCGACAGCGTCGACGCCGGCGGCGGGGCCTCCTCGGCGACCTGCCAGTCCGCGCTGACCAGCGCGGTCTCCTCGGCGCCGGCGGCCACGTCGAACCAGTACCAGCCGCCGTCGCCGAAGGTCGCCAGCGACAGGTCCGCCACCAGCGGCTGCCCCGGCTGCACGGTGCTGGAGGTCACCCGCTGGCGCAGGCCGCGCGCGTTGGACTTGTAGACGGTGACGGTGCCGGGCGCGGCCAGCTCCACGCGCAGGCGCACCGCGCTCGCGGTGGTCCAGCGCCGCCAGTAGCTGGCCGGGAAGGCGTTGAAGTAGGTGCCGAACGACACGCGCGAGCGGGCGTCCACGACGAGGCCGCGGCGGCCGCGGACGTTCTCGCTGCGGCCCTCGTGCCGCAGCGCGAACGCCGCCGGGCCCACCTCGGTGGCCGTGGTGCCCGAGAGCTGGCCCCCGTCGTCGCCGGGGCGGCCGCCGGAGGCCCCCGGGGTGGAGACGGCGGAGTCGTGGTCGACGTACAGGGCCAGGTCGTCGGCGTCCGGGTCCTGCGGCAGGACGACCCGGTGCACGGTGCGCCAGGTCGCGCCGGGCAGCTCCACCAGCGTCGTGCTCACGCGTCCACCCCACCGCTCGTCAGCTTCGTGCTCCCGCCGAAGTGCGGGGCGAGCTTGTTGTCCACCGTGGACAGCGCGGCGCCGATGGCCATGTGCATGTCCAGGTACTTGTAGGTCCCCAGGCGGCCGCCGAACAGCACGCCCTCCTCGCCCCGGGCCAGGTCGCGGTAGGCCAGCAGGCGCTTGCGGTCCGCGGGGGTGTTCACCGGGTAGTACGGCTCGTCACCGCGCGCGGCGAAGCGGGAGTACTCCTTGACCACGACGGTCGCCTCGCGCGTGTAGTCGCGCTCGGGGTGGAAGTGCCGGAACTCGTGGATGCGCGTGTAGGGCACGTCCTCGTCGGCGTAGTTCATCACCGGGGTGCCCTGGAAGTCGCCCACCGGCAGCACCTCCTGCTCGAAGTCGAGCGTGCGCCACGTCAGCTCGCCCTCGGCACCGCCGAAGTACTCGTCCACCGGGCCGGTGTAGACGACCGGCACCTGCCCCACGACCGCGTCCCGGGAGAACTCCCCGTCGCGCAGGAAGTCGGTGTCCAGGCGGACCTCGATGCCCGGGTGGTCGGCCAGTCGCTCCAGCCACGCGGTGTAGCCGTCCACCGGCAGGCCCTCGTAGGTGTCGTTGAAGTACCGGTTGTCGTACGTGTACCGCACGGGGAGCCGGGTGACCGTCTCGCCGGGCAGCTCGCGCGGGTCGGTCTGCCACTGCTTGGCGGTGTAGCCGCGGAAGAACGCCTCGTAGAGGGGGCGGCCGATCAGCGAGATCGCCTTGTCCTCGAAGTTGTCCGCGCTCGCGGTGTCGACCTCGCCGGCCTGCTCGGCCACCAGGGCGCGCGCCTCCGCGGGGGACATCGCCTTGCGGAAGTACTGGTTGATCGTCGCCAGGCTCACCGGCATCGGGTAGACCTCACCGCGGTACGTCGAGTAGACGCGGTGGACGTAGTTCGTGAACCTCGTGAAGCGGTTGCAGTACTCCCACACCCGCTCGTTGGAGGTGTGGAACAGGTGCGCGCCGTAGCGGTGCACCTCGATGCCGGTGGTGGGCTCCGCCTCCGAGTAGGCGTTGCCGCCGATGTGGGAGCGGCGCTCCAGGACGAGGACCTTCAGCCCCAGCTCCTCGGCGCACCGCCGCGCGACGGTCAGTCCGTAGAAGCCCGACCCGACGACGACGAGGTCGGCGTTCACAGCGCCCCCCGACGTCGCGACGGGGCGGGCGCGTGCAGCAGCGGCAGGCTGTACCTAGGCATGATGCCGCTCAGGGTAACGGCCCTCCGCCGGGCCGAGGGCCAGGCGCGCCCGCCGCCCGGCGGCGCGCACACGGCACGCACACGGCGCTCACCCGGCGCGCACGCACCCCGCGCGACCTCAGCCGCAGGCCGTGATCCGGTACAGGGTGACCCCGCCCCCCGCGGCCACCGGCTCGAAGCCCGGCCGCCCCTGGAAGGCGCGGAAGGCGGTGTAGCCGGCGGGCTCCAGCCGGGGCGGGCGCCACAGCGGCCCGTCGTCGAGCACCCAGCGCACCCGGTTCCGCTCCAGGACCGGGCAGACCGCCGGGTCCACGCCGGCGTCCTGCAGGTGGTCGGCGAGGAACACCCAGTCGTCCGGGTAGTTCCCGCGCAGGTGCGGGTAGAGCACCTCCACCCCCGACAGGGCGTAGGCGAACGCGCTGCCGTCCCACGGCGTGCCCGCCACCACGTCCCCCTCGGGCACGTAGCGGTCCAGCCGCTCCAGGAACCGCTGCTCGGCCAGCGTGACCAGCGAGTTCCTCGGGTGCTCGGCGGCGTCGACGTTGCTCTTGGCCAGCTGGGCGGCGTTGCCCCGCACCTGCGGCACCGCCGCGCCCAGGGCCACCAGCACCGCGACCACCCGGACGGCGCGCCGGGCCCGCGCCGGGGCCCGCACGGCGCGGGCGGCGGCGGCGCCGGCCCAGCAGGTGCCCAGCACGGCCAGCGCCACGCCGGTCACCGGCAGGCTGGCGGCCAGCCGGCCGCGGTCGTTGTACCAGGGGGCCGTCAGCGCCGAGGAGAGCGGCGAGTCCACGGAGGCGGCCAGCACGTCCAGGGCCGCCACCACCACGTGGCCGACGACCAGCCAGCGCCACCGCACGCGGGTGCAGGCGCGCACCGCACCGAGCAGCACGAGCACCCCCACCAGCCAGCCGGCCCCCGAGCTCGCCGGCGCCCCGCGCAGCGCCTCCGCGACCGCGCGGGCCACCGAGCGGGTGGCCGGCCAGTCCGCCGTGGCCATGCCCCGCAGCGACGGCCACGCCAACACCACGGCACCCGCGGCCCCCAGCACGGTCAGCGCCGCGACCAGCAGCACCACGCCGTGCTGCCGGGCACCGCGCCAGGGCAGCAGCAGCGCCGGCAGCACGGAGACCACCGCCAGGACGGTCGTCAGCAGCAGCACCACGAAGAAGGCCCCCGGGTGCGCCAGCGCGCACCCGGTGGCCGCCGCCGCGGCCACCACGAGGGCGCGCGGACGCTCCCCCGGCACGGGCGGGCCGGGCGAGCCGCGCCCCCCCGCGGCCAGCGCCAGGCCCCCCAGCACGGCCGGCACCAGGGCGGTGCCGAGCACGAAGGGCCACAGCCCCCCGCGGTCCACGTACCACGGGAAGGCCACGAAGCCCTGCGCCAGCACCGGCGCCAGCAGCATCGGCAGCGGGCGCGGGCCCAGCACGGCGCGCACCAGCGACGCGGCCGACAGCGCCCACACCACCCCCGGCACCACGGCCACCAGCGCGTTGGAGGCCAGCACCGGGGACGTCGGCCCGGCCACCAGGGCCGCCAGCCCGTGCCACGCGGACGGGTAGAAGCCGCCCGACTGCGGGGAGGTCAACCGGGCCACGTCGAAGGGCGAGGCGCTGCCGGTGTCCAGCACCCGGCGCACCGCGTTGAGGTGGAAGATCGTGTCGAAGGCCTGCGAGACGACGTCCGGCCGGCCCAGCCCGCGCACCGACGTCGCCACGGCCAGGGCCGTGGCGATCGCGGTGCCGGCCAGCAGCGCCGCCACCGACCGCCCCTGCGGGGCCGCCGGGGGCGGCGCGGGCAGCCGCCGGCGCAGCAGCCGCGGCACCAGCCGGCCCGCGAGCGCGGCGGCACCGGCCACCAGCAGCGTCCCCGCGGCCACCGGGCCCAGGCCCCAGCGCACCCCGGCGAGCGGGGTCACCAGCGAGCAGGCGCCCACCACCGCCACCGTCAGGGCCGGGGCGGCGCTGACCAGCAGGACCCCGCGCAGGCGCAGCGCCCACCCGACGGCCAGGCCCGGCGCGAGGACCACCGCCACGGCCAGCGCCAGCACGGGCAGCGCGGCCAGCCACTGCCCCGCGCTCGCCGTGCTCGCGCTGCTCGCGGTGCCGACCACCGCCTCCCCCAGGGTCGTGCCCGCGATCACCGGGGCAGCTGCTCCGGCCGGGAGCGGGCGATCAGGCGGCGGTACGCGACGGTGCGCACCCGCGCGGGCACGAAGCGGTACCCGCCGCGCACCACGACGTTGCGCACGGCCTGCGCGGGGGTGGTGAAGCCCTCGGCGCGCAGGTGCCGCTGCAGCCGCAGCTCCGAGCGCCACAGCCGCAGCCCGCCGCGACGGGCGTAGGAACCCGCCGCGGCGTCGGCGCCCACGCGGTACTTGACGAGCGGGTCGGGCAGGTTCTCGCAGCGCGCCCCGGCCGCGATCATCCGGGCGAACAGCCAGTAGTCCTCCATCAGCGGCAGGTCGCGGTACCCGCCCGCCGCGGCCACCGCCGAGCGGCGGTACACCACCGTGGGGTGGTTGAAGGGGTCGTGGAACCGGGCGTAGGGGGCGATGCGCTCACCGGTCGGGGGGGTGCGCCTGCCCACCACGTCGTCCTCGTCGGCACCGATCTCCCACAGGCCCGTGCCGACCAGGTCCGCCCCGGCCGCCAGCAGCGGCAGCTGCCGCGCGAAGCGCTCCGGCAGGCTGACGTCGTCGGCGTCCATGCGGGCCACCACGTCGTGGCGGCAGGCCGCCAGGCCCGCCTCCAGCGCCGAGGCCAGGCCGACGTTGCGCTCCAGCGGCACCAGCCGCACCGGCACGCCGGCCGCACCGCCGCGCTCCAGCGCGGCCAGCAGCTCGTCCAGCTCGGCCGGCACGGGACCGTCGCGCACCACGACGACCTCGTCGGGGCGCAGCTCCTGGTCCGCGGTGACGCTGCGCACGGCGCGGTGCACCAGGGCGGCGTCGTCGGCCGCCCACACCGGCAGCAGCACCGAGAACGGCGGCAGCCGCCCCGGCGGCAGCGGCGCGACCGCCCCGACGCGCCCGGCGCGGCCCGCGGCGGCGTCCTCCACGGCCACGACGTCGGCGCTGACCTCGCCCAGCCCCGCCAGCACGTCCGCGGTGGCGGCCGGCGGGCGCGCCGCCTCGGCCAGGCCGCGCACCAGGCCGCGCACCAGCACCCCGCGCGCGGACGACCGGCGCAGGGTGCGCCCCCAGCGCAGCAGCGTCGCGCCGCCGTACAGGACGGTGTCGCGCGCGCCGAGGGTGCGGTACCGCGTGAACAACCACGCCTTGTTGCGCACCTCGAAGCGGAAGCGCTCGCCCGGGTCGGCGTCGGTGCCGCCGAAGACGCGGGTGCGGTGCTCCACCACGCTCGCCGGCGCCGCCACGCCCCGCGCGTGCCGCAGCAGGCGGGTGGTGAACTCGAAGTCGTCGTTCCACAGGAAGAACGCCGCGCGCGGCAGGCCCGAGGAGCGCACCGCCGCCGCCTCCACCAGCAGCGCCACGAAGGACGCCGAGCGGATCGGCACGCAGCCCGCCGCCGCGGCGGCCCGGCGCTCGGCGCGCGAGGCGCCCGCGCGCGGACGGGGGGTGTTCATCGGGTGCTCGCGCCCGTCGTGCCACACCACGCGGCTGGCGACCACGACGGCACCGGTGGCCGCGCGCGCGGCCAGCGCGGCGGCCAGCGCACCGGGGCGCGGGACGGTGTCGTCGTCCATCAGCCACACCAGGTCCGCGGCGTGCCGGCGCAGCGCGCGCGCCAGGCCGGCGGCGAAGCCGCCCGCCCCGCCGGTGTTGCGCTCCAGGCGCACCAGGTCCACCAGCAGGGGGGCGTCGGCGGCCCACGCCCGCACCGCCTCGCCGGTGCCGTCGGTGGAGGCGTTGTCCACCACGACGACCGCGTCCGGGCGCCGGGTCTGCGCCGCCAGCGCCGCCAGCGCCTCCACCAGCAGGTCCCGGCGCTGGTGGGCGACCACGACGGCGACCACGCGGGGACCGGGGGGTGCGGCGGGGGGCGCGGCGGGGACGTCGGGCACGGTGCCAGCCTCCCAGGCGGGCGGGGCGGAACCGCTCACGACCCGCTCCCGGCGCGCGGCGCGGGTGCCCCGGCCACCTGCAGCACGGCGCTCGCGGCCCGGTCGGCGGCGGCGGCCAGCGACCCGTGCCGCAGCGCCCAGGCCCGCAGCCGCTCCCGCTGCGCCGCGTCCGGGCGCCGCCAGCCGCTCAGCGCCCGCGCAACCGCCGCGACGTCGTGCTCGACGGCCGCGCCCAGGTCGCCGGCCAGCACGGCGTCGCGGCCGCTGCCCACCCCGGCGAACAGCACGGGGGTGCCGCAGGCCGCCGCGGCGGCGATCTTCGTGGGGGCCATGAGGTCGTAGCCGCTGCCGGGCACCAGGGACGCCAGCGCCACGTCCGCCTCCCGGAGCAGGCGGGCGGACTCGGCGGGGGCCACCGTGCCGGGCAGCTCGACCGCGCCGGGGGCCAGCTCGGCGGCCAGCGCCCGCAGCCGGGAGGCGTCGACCCCGCCGCCCACCATCACCAGCCGGGCGGCGGGGTCGGTGCGGGCCACCTGCGCGAAGGCGCGCACGAACACCTCCGCGCCCTGCCACTGCGACATGGTGCCGCTGTAGACGGCGCGCAGCCCGGGCGCGTCCGGCACCCGGTCGGCGGGCCGGAAGACGTCGACGTCCACGCCGTTGCCGACGACGTGCACGCGCTCGCGGTCCACGCCGGCGCGCACGACCTCCTCGGCCATGCCGTCCGTGACGGCCAGCACGGCCGCCGCCCCGCGCAGCGCGGTGGCCTCGGCGGTGCGCAGCGCCGCCAGCACCGGGCGCGGCGCCCCGGCGGCCACCGCGCCCAGCGACCACACGTCCGGCACGTAGGAGACGTAGGGCACGGCGCGCAGCCGGCTCGTCAGCCGCGTCGCCAGGCCGGTCGTCGGCGGCGGCTCGTGCACGACGACGTCGGGGCGCCGGCCCAGCAGCAGCCGGCCGGTCAGCGGCACGTCGAAGCTGAGGTACGGCAGGTAGCCGCGCACCGCGCCGTCGGCGTCGCGCAGCACGGGGGCGCGGCGGGTGCGCACGCCGTCCTCGTCGGGCGGGACGGGCCCGCGGGGGGCGGTGGTGAGGACCTCCACGTCGCAGCCGGCGGCGGTCAGGGCGCGGGCCAGTGCGCGCAGCCGGAACGGGGCGGCGCCCACGTCGGGCGCCCAGGTCCGGGTGGCGATGCGGACCAGGGGCGACACGGAGCGGGACCCTACCCGGACGCGCCACGGTCCCCGGACGGGCGCGCGGCAGGATCGCCGAGTGCGCATCGCCGTCGTGACCACCTGGTACCCCAGCAGCGCCGACGGCGTGGAGGGCGTGTTCGTGCGCCGGCACGTCGAGGCGCTGCGGCGCGGGCACGAGGTGCGCGTGCTGCACCTGGCGTCCCGGCCGGCGGCGCCCGAGCCGGGCGTGGACCGGCTGGTGCTGGACCGGCGCTCCCCGCGGTCGGTGCGGGCCGCGCTGGCGGCGGCGCGGGAGGCGGCGCGCGGCGCGGACGTCCTGCACACGCACGTGTTCTCCACGCTGCTGCTGCTGAGCCCGCTGGCCGGGCCGTGGCGCCCGGCGGTGCCGTGGCTGCACACCGAGCACTGGTCGGGCGTGTCCGACCCGGCGTCGGCCGGGCCGCTGTGGCGGCGGGCGGCCGGTGCGCGGCGGGTGCTGGGGCGCCCGGACGCGGTGACGGCGGTCAGCCGGTACCTCGCGGACGCGGTCGTGCCCTTCCGCCGGGACGGCACCTGCCACGTCGTGCCCAACGTGGTGCCGGCCCCGGCGGCGGTGGTGCCGCCGCCGGGCGGGCCGGTCCTGCGGCTGCTGGCCGTGGGGAACCTGCGGCCGGTGAAGGACCCGCTGCTGGCGGTGGGGGTGCTGGCCGAGCTGCGCCGGCGGGGGGTGGACGCGCGCCTGCGCTGGGTGGGGGCCGGGCCGCTGGAGGCGGCGGTGCGCGAGCGGGCCGCACGGCTGGGGGTGAGCGGGTCGCTGGAACTGCTGGGGCGGCGCGCGCCGGCGGAGTTCGCCGGCGAGTGGGCGGCGTGCGACGTGTTCCTGCTGCCCAGCCGGCACGAGACGTTCTGCGTGGCGGGCGCGGAGGCGCTGGCGGCGGGGCGCCCGGCCGTCCTGGGCGCCCGGGGCGGCGCGCGGGACTTCACCGGACCCGGCGTGCACCTGGTGGGCGAGCGCGGCCCGGCCACGTTCGCGGACGCGGTGCAGCGCGCCGCGGCCGAGCGCCTGCCGCCGCAGCGGATCGCGGCGCCGGTGCGCGAGCGCTTCTCGCCCGCCGCCGTCGCCGCCGCCTTCGACGAGGTCCTGGCCACCCTGCCGCCCCGCCGCTGACCCGTCCCCACCCCCACCCCGCCACACCCCACGGTGATCATGCACGGTTGAGCACTCAACCGTGCATGATCACGGTGGAGTGGGGGTGGGGCGAGCGGGGTCAGGCGAGGCCGGACAGCTCGGCCTGGACGGCGAAGTCGGGCACGGCGGCGACGACCTCGTCGAAGGTGCCCACGGCGCGCACCCGCCCGGCTTCCAGCACGACGACGGCGTCGCAGTCGCGCACGGTCGACAGCCGGTGGGCCACCACGAGCACGGTGACGCCCCGCAGCCCGGTGACGGTCTCGGTGACGGCGGCCTCCGTGGCGGCGTCCAGGGCGCTGGTGGCCTCGTCGAGCACGAGCACGTGCGGATCGGCGTACAGGGCGCGGGCGATGCCGAGGCGCTGGCGCTGCCCGCCGGACAGGCGCAGCCCCCGCTCCCCCACCGGGGTGCGCACCCCCTGCGGCAGCGCGGCGACCACCTCGGTCAGCTGCGCGGCGGCCAGCGCCCGTTCCACGCGGGCGAGGTCGACGTCCTCCTCGCTCCAGCTCAGGGCGACGTTGCGGGCCACGTCGGCGTCCAGCAGGGCGACGTCCTGGGGCACGTACCCGACGCGCTGCCGCCACGCTCCGGTGACCTCCTCCAGCGGGCGCCCGCCGACGAGCAGGCGGCCGCCGGTGGGCAGCAGCAGCCCCAGCACGAGGTCCACCAGCGTCGACTTGCCCGACCCGGAGCGCCCCACGACCGCGACGCGCGAGCCGGCGGGCACAACGAGGTCGACCCCGTCCAGCGCCGGCGACGCGCTGCCGGGGTAGGTGAAGGAGACGTCCTCCAGGCGCACCTCGACCGCCCCCGCGGGCAGTCCGTCGGCGTCGCCGGTGGGGGTCAGCGCCGGCGCCGGCCCCTCGGAGGCGCCGGTCTCGCGCAGCGCGTCGAGCACCTCGTGGGCGTTCGGCTGGTGGGCGTGCATGGTCGCGAAGACGGACTGCAGGCGCGTCAGGCACGGCACGACGCGGAAACCGGCCACGGCGAACAGGCCGATCGCCGTGACGGCCTGCGTCAGGCCCTGGGTCAGCACGGCGACGGCGCCGACGACGAGGAACCCGCCCAGCAGCGCCGCCTCGAGCACGAACCGCGGGCCCACCGAGTAGAAGAAGGCCATGCCGCGGGCGCGGGCGCTGCGGGTGCGCACGTCGCGGGCCACGCCGGCGAGCTGCTCGCCGCGCCCGCGCAGGGTGATCTCCTTCGTCGCCGCGAACGACTCCTGCACCAGCCGGACGGTGTCGACGCTGGTGCTGACGGCGGTGCGCCCGGCCGCGGCGGCCCGGCGGGCGATGACCGCGTAGAGCACGAACGCGACGACGGCGAAGTACGCGGCGGCCACCAGGGCGGTCTGCCAGGCGGCGACGAGCACGACCAGGCCCACCGCGGCGAGGCTGGCGACCTCGGCCACCAGGCTGGAGAACGGCATGAGGAAGCCGTTGAACGCCTGGTTGAGGGACTCGTCCACGGTGCGCACGGCGCGTGCGGAGCTCGCCCGCAACCGGTAGCTCCAGGACGCGGACAGGTAGGCGCGCACGAGCCGGTCGGCGACGTCGACCTCGTGCGCGGCGAAGCGCACGACGCCCCAGCGCACGAGCACGAGGCTGGCCACGCTCTTGACGACGAGCAGCGCGCTGACGACGACGACCAGGAGCACGAGCGTCCCGGTGCCGATCTCCCGCCCGACCCCGGGCAGGGCGACGGCCAGCCGCCCGCCGCCGCCCACGGCGACGGGCAGCAGCACCGCCAGCAGGCCCAGAGCGACGACGTCGAGCACCGCCAGGGCCGCCTGGGCTGCGCTGTAGAGCGTGACGAAGCGCCCGCTGCCGGCCGGCAGCAGCCTCAGCAGGGCCTGGACGGTCCGGAGCAGCTCGCGCACGCCGGCCATCCTCCCCGACGCCGCGGGTGCGACCGGCCATGATGGTGCGGTGACGAGCACCCCGCACGACACGCCGCGCGGCGCGGACCCCCGCCCGGACCGGCACCCGGCACCGTGCGCCGACCCGCACCCCGGCACGTGGGTGGTGGTGCCGCTGTACCGGGAGGCGGGCGTGGTGGGCGACGTGGTGCGCGAGGTGCGCACCCGCTTCGCGCACGTGGTGTGCGTCGACGACGGCAGCCCGGACGACTCGGCCGCCGTGGCGGAGGCGGCGGGCGCGACGGTGGTGCGCCACGGCGTGAACCTGGGCCAGGGGGCGGCGCTGCAGACCGGCATCGCCTACGCCCTGCGCGACGAGCTGATGACGTCGGTGGTGACCTTCGACGCGGACGGCCAGCACCGGGTGGAGGACGCCGAGGAGATGGTGCGCCGCCTGGAGCGCGAGGAGCTGGACGTCGTGTTCGGCTCGCGCTTCCTGGACCGGCGCACGCAGCTGGACCCGCTGCGCCGGGTGGTGCTGCGCCTGGCGACGGTCTACACGAACCGCTCCACGGGGGTGCGCCTGACCGACGCCCACAACGGCCTGCGGGTGCTCTCGCGGCGGGGTGCGGCGCACCTGCGCCTGCGGCACGACCGGATGGCGCACGCCAGCGAGATCGTGGAGCAGGTGGGCCGGGGGGGTCTGCGCTGGGCCGAGCACCCGGTGGAGATCCGCTACACCGACTACTCGCGCTCGAAGGGGCAGTCGCTGCTGAACAGCGTCAACATCCTCGTCGAGACGCTGCTGGGCTGAGGGGACGCCGACGTGGGAGGGACGCCGTGCTGCTGATCCAGCTGCTGCTCATCGCCGCCGTGCTGGCCGTCGGGGTGCTCCTAGTGCGCAGCACCGCGGGTGCCCGGCACCAGGCGGTGCGCCGGCTGCTGCTGGGGGGCCTGGTGCTGCTGGCGGTGGCCAGCATCCTGGCGCCGGGGGCCGTGACGGCGGTGGCGCAGGCGCTGGGCGTGGGCCGCGGCACCGACCTGCTGCTGTACGGGTTGGTGGTGGCCTTCCTGGGGGTGCTGGTCTCCTCGTACCGGCACCGGCGCTCCATGGAGGAGCGGCTGACGCAGCTGACGCGGCGCCTGGCGCTGGACGAGGCGGAGCCGCCGTCGCTGGCGAGGGTGCGCCACGAGCGGGCACCGGCTCCCGGGCCGGAGCAGACACCGCCCCCCGCCTGAGCCGGGCTCGGGCGGGGGGCGGGCTCGCCGGTGGCCGGTTCAGGCCAGGGCGGAGCGCACCTGCTCGAGGACGACGTCCTGGACGGCGCCCGTGCCGCCGAAGACGAGGGCGGTGCCGACCTCGAGGGGGTCGCCCTCCTCGTCCAGCGTGGCGCGCGCGTCGGCCTGCAGGTCCCGCAGCACGTCGGCGCTGGCGGTGGGCAGCTGGTCGGGCCGGGTCAGCAGCAGCGGCCCGCCGCCGTAGGCGAGGAGCGCGGAGCCGGCCAGGGCGTCGGCCCACCCCTCGCCGGTGGCGATGCCGACGATGGTGGTGGCGTCCTCGAAGAAGCTGCTGGAGGTGAACTGCCGGGCGATGCGGGCGGAGGTGTCGTAGCGGTCCGCTCCCGCGATGGGCGCCCAGCCGCTCTGGCTGGACACGGCGACGGCCGCGGGCCCGCCGATGGCGATCTTGGTGGCGAAGTCCCGCTCCGCGAGGTAGCCCGCGGTGGCGCCGCCCAGGGAGTTGCCGTCGCTGAGCAGGACGACGCCGACGCTGTGCTCGGTCTCGTCGTCGACGACGCCCATGAGGGCCCCGGCGGCCAGGCCGTCGGGGAAGTTCCAGCCCGTCACGAGGGAGACGGTGCTCGCCTCGGGCAGCCGCCGGGCGACCTCGACGGCGGTGCCGAAGCGGTCCGCGCCGGCGATGCGGGTGACGGTGCCCGCGACCCCGAGGGAGCGGACGGACTGCTCCACCGAGGGCGACAGCGCGGCGGCGCCGCCCAGCAGGTAGACGGTGCCGCCGGGGGCGAGGACGTCGCGGATCGCGGCCGCGACGGAGGCGTCCAGCCCGCCGCTGGGGGTCAGCAGGAGCGGGCCGCCGGCGTCGGAGGCGAGGGGGGCCGCGGCGAGGGAGTCGGCGAAGGAGTCGGACCGGGCCAGGACCACGGCGTCCGCGCGCTGCCCGGAGAACGAGCCGGCGGCGGCCACGGCGGTGGCGATGCGGTCGGGCCCGGCGACGCGGGCGACCGAGGCGGCCTTCAACTGCACGTCGACCGGGTCCGCCCCGGCGGGCGCGGCACCGCCGCCGACGACGGCGACGGCGAGTGCGGCCGCGAGGGCCAGGGAGCGGGGGCGCAGGCGCATGGGGACCTTCCGGGGCGGTGTGCGTGGGTGCGCGCGGAGCGCGCAGACCCGACCGGTGTCGGACCGGGCGGGCTCGACCTTGAGGGACAGGGTGGCACGAAGCACCGACGTGTGAGCCACCTCACGGCCCGGGGCGTCGCCGGGCCGCTCACCCTCCCCGCCAACCCCACCTCGTTCTCACTCCGCTCTCGGAGCACTACTGTGCGCTTCATGCGCATGACTGTGATCGGGTGCGGGTACCTCGGCGCCGTGCACGCCGCGTGCATGGCCGAGCTGGGCCACGAGGTGGTCGGCGTGGACGTGGACACCGAGAAGATCGAGGCGCTGCGCGAAGCGCGCGCACCGTTCTTCGAGCCGGGACTGCCCGAGCTGCTGGAGCGCGCCATGGCCACCGGCCGGCTGCGCTTCACCACCGAGGTGGCCGAGGCCGCCGGCTCGGCGGTGCACTTCGTGTGCGTGGGCACCCCGCAGAAGAAGGGCGAGTTCGCCGCGGACATGCGCTACGTGGACGCCGCCGTGGACGCGCTGCTGCCGCACGTGGGCGCCGGCGAGCTGGTGGTGGGCAAGTCCACCGTGCCGGTGGGCACCGCGGGGCGCCTGGCCGCGAAGGTCGCCGAGAAGGCCCCGGGCGCGGCGCTGGCGTGGAACCCGGAGTTCCTGCGCGAGGGCCACGCCGTGGACGACACCCTGCACCCGGACCGCCTGGTGTACGGGGTGCCCGAGGGCCCCGAGTCCGAGGCCGGCAAGACCGCCAAGGCGCTGCTGGACGAGGTCTACGCCACGCCCCTGAAGCGCGGCACCCCCACGATCGTGACGGACTACCAGACCGCCGAGCTGGTCAAGGTCGCCGCCAACTCCTTCCTGGCCACGAAGATCTCCTTCATCAACGCCATGGCCGAGCTGTGCGAGAAGGTCAACGCCGACATCACGCAGCTGGCCGACGCCATCGGCCACGACGACCGCATCGGGCGCAAGTTCCTCAACGCCGGTCTGGGCTTCGGCGGCGGCTGCCTGCCCAAGGACATCCGCGCGTTCATGGCCCGCGCCGGGGAGCTGGGCGCCGACCAGACCCTGACGTTCCTGCGCGAGGTCGACTCGATCAACATGCGCCGGCGCATCCGCATGGTGGACCTGGCCCGCGAGGTCTGCGAGGGCTCGCTGATCGGCAAGCGCGTGGCGGTCCTGGGCGCGGCGTTCAAGCCCGACTCCGACGACATCCGCGACTCCCCGGCGCTGAACGTGGCCGCCCAGATCCAGCTGCAGGGCGGTGACGTGGTCCTGACCGACCCCGCGGCGCTGGACAACGCCCGCAAGTCGCTGCCGAGCATCTCCTACGCCGAGACGGTCCAGGAGGCCGTCACCGGCGCGCACGTGGTGCTGCTGCTGACGGAGTGGAAGGAGTACCGCCAGCTGGAGCCGGCGGCGATCTCCCACCTGGTCCGCGAGAAGCGCATCCTGGACGGGCGCAACGCCCTGGACCCGGCCCGCTGGCGCGCGGCCGGCTGGACGTACCGCGCCCTGGGCCGCCCCCGCGCCTGAGCCCCGCACCGCTCCCGCTCCCGCTGCGAGCGGGAGCGGTGGCGGTGCGGGTGTGAGGGAAGTGCGCGGGTCCGCGGGTGCCGGTGCGAGGGCCTGAGGGGGACCCGACGAGGACGCGGTCCGGTTCCCCGGGAGCGGCGTCCCGGGGCCCTACTGTGGTCGGGTGCCCGCGCAGCCCCCCACCCCCGACCCGGCGCAGCCCTCGCGAGGGCGGGCCCCCGGGCGGCCCACCGCGGTGCGCCCCCCCGGTGCGGACAGCGCCGCCGGCGTGGACGGCGGCACCCGCGCGCTGCCGACGGCCGCCGCGGCCCCCGCGCCGCAGGCCGGGAGGGCGGGCTACACCGCCACGACCTACGGGCGCCCCGCGCGCCGCCGCCCCGCGCGCGCCGCGGCGCAGACCCCCGGCCGCGAGCAGCGGCTCGCCGAGCTGGGCCGGCCGGAGCGGCCCGGGCAACCGCGGATGGAGCCCCGCCCCCCCGCACCCGCCGGTGCGCCACCGCGCGCGCCGCGGCGCACCGCGGTGCGGCGACGGCGCCGGGTGGTGGCCCTGGCGCTGGTGGCCGCCGTGGCGGCGGCGTACCCGCTGGCCCTGGGCTTGCGCGGCTGGTCGGCGGTGCAGGACGTGGCGGCCGTCCCGGCGGGCGAGCGCCCGGCGGACACCCCCGGCACCACCTACCTGATCGTCGGCAGCGACTCCCGCGACGGCATGAGCGCCGAGGAGCTGGCGGAGTACTCCGCCGGCGGGGACGACATCCTGGGGCAGCGCACCGACACGATCATGCTGTTGCACGTGCCGGAGTCCGGCCCGTCGGCCCTGGTCAGCGTGCCGCGCGACTCCTACGTCCCGATCCCCGGCCACGGTTCCGGCAAGATCAACGCGGCGTTCTCGCTGGGCGGCGCGCCGCTGCTGGTGCAGACCGTGGAGCAGGTCTCGGGGCTGCGCGTCGACCACTACGTGGAGACGGGCTTCGCCGGGTTCGCCGAGGTCGTGGACGCCGTGGGTGGTGTGGAGATGTGCCCGGAGGCCGCGGTGCAGGACGTGCGCGCCGGGCTGGACATCGAGGCCGGCTGCCAGACGATGGACGGCGCCACCGCGCTGGGCTACGCGCGCTACCGCTACTCCGACCCGGCCGGCGACCTGGGCCGTGCGCAGCGGCAGCGCGAACTGCTGGCGGCCATCGTCGCGCGGGCGGCGTCCCCGGCGACGCTGCTGAACCCGTTCCGGGCGTTCCCGCTGGCAGGGGCGGCCGGCGGTGCCGTCAGCGTCGACGAGGACGCGTCCCCGGCTGCGCTGCTGACGTTCGCGCAGGGGATGCGCTCGGCGACCGGCGAGGACGGGATCTCCATGACGGTGCCGGTGTCGGACCCGAACCTGCGCACCTCCTCCGGCCTGGCGGTGAAGTGGGACACCGAACGGGCGCTGGAGGTGTTCGCGGACCTGGAGGCCGACGACACCGAGGCGTTGCGCTCGCTGACGACCTCCTGAGCCCGCCGCGCCCCCCGGGGGCTCGACCGGGGGTCAGAGCATCGTCAGGCCGACGACGGCCTCGGTGAGCATCTGGTCGTGCTGCTGCTCGTCGAGGGACCCCTCCCCGAGGCGGTGGTCGAGGACGCGGCTGACGAGCTCGACGGCGTCGGTGCGGGCCACCGTCGCCCCGCGGCCGCCCACGGCGGGGAACACGGCCAGCTCCCGCCCGTCCCCCCGGCCCGGCCCGGCCAGCCACGGGCCGCCGCCCTCCCGCTCCACGAGCCGGCGCACCTCGGCGGGGTCCATGGCGAGCACGGCGTGCGCGAGTCGGTCGAGGTCGAGGACGTCGGTCTGCTCGTCGGCCATGCACCGATCCTGGCACCGCGCGGCCGGGCGCGCCCGGCGGCGGTGACCGCGCGGGTGGGCCCGGCCGGGGACGACGGAGGGCGCGGGCGGCGGCTCGCTGCCGCTGCCCGCGCCCTCGTGCTCAGGAGGTCCGGGGAGGACCGGTCAGAACGCGGTGACCGCGTCCAGGGCGTTGACCAGGCCCTGGCCGTAGAAGCCGTTCACGTCGGCGGGACCGGCGCAGGTGGCGGTGCTGATCGACTCGCCGGCGGCGGAGACGCGGCGGTAGGTGAACTCCGCCGGCACCGGGCAGGCCACGTCCTCGGCGGTGCCGAGCAGCAGCGCCTCGGTCAGCGCCGGGTCGAGGGTCAGGGTGCCCGGGTGGGCCGGGTCGTTCTGGCCGTACTCGCTGACGATGAGCGCGGCGACGCCGGCGGCGTGCGGCGCGGCCATCGAGGTGCCCTGCAGGTACTGGTAGTAGGCGTTCTCGCCGTCCTCCGTCTGCTGGCGGACGACGAACGGGGTGGTGGGCTCGCCCTCCTCGTCGACGTCGCCGTTGGCGATCGCCAGGTCCTC
Organism: Kineococcus arenarius subsp. arenarius; assembly: GCF_050871845.1. NCBI lineage: Bacteria > Bacillati > Actinomycetota > Actinomycetes > Kineosporiales > Kineosporiaceae > Kineococcus > Kineococcus arenarius. The sequence continues at coordinate 38,866 of NZ_JBJLSE010000008.1, read as the reverse complement.
CGGGTAGGCGGCGAGGATCAGGCCGGTCGGGTCGACCCGGTTGTCCGGGGTGTCGTAGGCGTCGCCGCCGGGGGCGGCGACGTCGGCCTGCTCGGTGCCGTAGTTCGAGTAGTACGCCTTGCGGCCGGACGGGCCGGTGGAGGTCACGGTGACGACGCCGTTGCTCTCGGCGGGGACGCTGAGGCAGGTGGAGTTGTCGATGGTGCGCTCGCGGGCGTCGACGGGGTTGCCCTCGGCGTCGACCGGGTAGTCCGGGCTGGAGGTGTCCACGCCGGGGGCGCCGAGGTCGGTGGACTCGTTGCCGGCCGCGCCGACGGGCAGCACGCCCTTGCTGCGGGCGTAGTCGATGGCGCGCTGCACGGACTGCACGATGACGCGCTGCTCGGCCTGCTCCTCGGGGGAGTCGGCGGGGTTGGCCTGGCAGTTGTACAGCCACGGGTCGACGTAGAAGCTCATGTTCACCACGTCGACGCCGGTGTTCGCGGCGTAGGTGAGCGCGTCGAGGGTGGGCTGCAGGAAGAAGTACCCGGAGTCCTGGCCGGCGCGGATGTTCACCAGGGTCACGTTCGGCGCGACACCGGCGATGCCGAGGTCGTTGATCGGGGAGGCGATGGTGCTGGCGACGTGGGTGCCGTGACCGTCGCCGTCGACGTCGGCGGGGTCGACGCAGCCCTCGACCTCGCACTCGCCGTCGATCTCGGGGATGTCGGTGACGAAGTTCCGGCTCGCCTCGGCGTCGAAGTTCGGGGCGATGTCGGGGTGGGAACCGTCGACACCGGTGTCGATGACGCCCACGGTGACCTTCCGGCTGCCCGGCTGCACCGCGTGGGAACCCTCGGCGGTGGCGTCGATGGCGTCCATGTCCCACTGCAGCGGCGCGAGGGGTTCCGCGTCGGGCTCCTTGCGCTGCAGCGACTTCAGCTGTGCGGTGGCCTCGGCGGCGGCGCGCTCGGCGGCGGTCAGGCGCTCGATCGCGTCGGCGTCGTCGGCGACGTCGTCCGGGGCGCGGCCGATCTCGCGGTTCACGGCGGCGCCGACGAGACCGGCGGCGGCGGCGGCCTTCTCGGCGAAGTCGCCGGCCTCGGCGCGCACGAGCGCGTAGCCGACCTCGGGGTTGCTGGACAGGACGGTGCCTCCGGCGGCCTCGATGGCGGCGCGCGCGGCGTCGTCGGCGGTGCCGGTCTCGTAGAGGACCACGTACTCGCCGGTGGTGGTCACGGCGCGCGAGGCGCGCTCGACCGCCCCGGTACCGGTGCTGGTGGGGTCGGCCGAGGACGCGGTCTGCGTGGCGGCCAGGGTCGCCGCGACGAGTGCCACGCTCACCGCGGAGGAGAGGACGATCTTGCGCACGAGGCCTCCTGCCTGGGGGGACCGGGCGAGCGGGTTCACCCGTCCGGCGCAACAACGTGGCTGAGTGTGGTGCTCATACTGCCCACAGACAAGGGGGCACGCTGGGCAGATCGCCGATCGCGACCTCCCCGTGACCGTCCCCCTCAGCGGCGGACGAGTTCCAGCAGCCCGTCCAGGAGCCGGCGACCGTCCATCCGCAACCCGTCGTGCTGGTAGGCGTTGGTGACGAACGTGCGGGCACCGCGCACCTCGCGCGCGGTGCGGGCGCTGAGGGCGTACGGCACGAACATGTCGTCGACGTACACCGCCGCCGCCAGCGGCACGGTGTTGCGGGCCAGCACGTCCGGGTCGTACAGCGGCGGCAGGTCGGCGCGCTCGGCGAGCAGGTCCGCCGCACCGCGCAGCGGCACCAGCGCCGGGTCCTGCTCGAACTGCCACGGGTACACGTGCTCGCCGGTGAAGCGGAACGGCGCCCCGGCGGGCGCGTCGAGGGAGAACCCGGCGAACTCCTCGCGCACCCGGTGCGCCGACCAGGCCGTGGCCCCGCCGGTGGCCGGCCCCTGCGCGTAGATCGACTCGTGCAGCACCGCGTACAGCGGGTGCGCCGCGAACGAGAGCCGGCGACCGGCCTCCAGGAGGAACCGCTGGCGCAGGCGGCGCTCGCCGCGCACGGTGGTGAAGGGGTCCTCCAGCACGAAGTGCAGCGCGTCGAAACCGGACTGCTGACCCAGCGCGATCCCCAGGGTGCGGAACCGGGCGGAACTCAGCCCCTCCCCCGTCGGCAGGAACTCCTCGGTCCCGTCCAGGTGCTGCGCGACGGCGCGGGCGACCGCCTCGTCGCGCGGGTAGCGCGCGAAGAACTCCTCGTTGCGCACCGCGGTCTGCGCGTACGTGGCGCGGTACACCTCGTCGGCGCTGCAGCGCAGCCCAGGCAGCCCGGCGGTGACGAGCGCCCCGGCGAGGCCCTCCGGCGCCTGCGACAGGTAGCAGGTGATGACGAAACCGCCGTAGCTCTGCCCCAGGGCCCACCAGGGCTCGCCGTCCTGCAGCGCGCGGCGCAGCGCCTCGGCGTCGGCCACGATCGCGTCGGCGCGGAAGTGCACCAGGTGCTCCGCCTGCGCGGCGGCGTCGCCGACCTCCCCCAGGGACTGCGCGTCCAGGGGCGTGGAGCGACCGGTGCCGCGCTGGTCCAGCAGGACCACGCGGAACTCCTCCAGCGCCCGGTCCAGCCAGCCGCCCACCACGTCCGGGCGCGGCGCAGGGTTGCCCGGGCCGCCCTGGAAGAACACCAGCCGCGGGGCGCGCTCGCGCCCGTCGCGCACGTACTCGCGGGCGAACACCTCGACCGCCCCCGGCGCGCGGCCGGTGCGGTCGAGCGGGACGGTGAGGACGTGCTCGTGCACGTCGTGGCCGTCGACGCGGTGGGACTCGGTGGCGAGGCCGGTCGCCGGGGCGGGGACCACGGCGTCAGGCGCCGAAACCCGTGCCGGTGCGCCGGGCCCGCGCCCGCAGCTTCTCCCCCTTGTCCACGGCGGTCTGCCGCAGCGACTCCTGGAACTCCACGACCCGCTCGCGCAGGCCCTCGTCGGTGGCGGCGAGGATCCGCACGGCCAGCAGCCCGGCGTTGCGGGCCCCGCCGATGGAGACGGTGGCGACCGGCACCCCGGAGGGCATCTGCACGATGGACAGCAGCGAGTCCATCCCGTCCAGGTGCCGCAGCGGCACCGGCACGCCGATCACGGGCAGCGGGGTGACGCTGGCGAGCATCCCCGGCAGGTGCGCGGCGCCACCGGCCCCCGCGATGACGACCCGCAGCCCGCGCTGCGCGGCCGAGGCGCCCCAGGCGACCATGTCGTGCGGCATGCGGTGCGCGGAGACGACGTCGGCCTCGTAGCCGACGCCGAACTCCTCCAGCGCCTTCGCCGCGTCCTCCATGACGGGCCAGTCGGAGTCCGAGCCCATGACCAGGCCGACCTCGACCGCCTGCGCGCGTGCGTTCACTCGTCGATCTCCCCCGCGATGAAGGCCGCTGCGTGCCGGGCGCGCGCGCGGACGGTTTCCAGGTCGTCGCCGTAGACGGTGACGTGGCCGAGCTTGCGGCCGGGCCGCTGCTCCTTGCCGTACAGGTGCACCTTGGCACCCGGGTCGTGCGCCATGACGTGCAGGTAGGAGCGGTACAGGTCGGCGTGCCGCTCCTCGATGCTCGCCGGGCCGAGGACGTTGACCATGACCGTCCAGGGCGCGCGGGTGGACGTGTCGCCCAGCGGCAGGTCCAGCACGGCGCGCAGGTGCTGCTCGAACTGGCTGGTGACGGAGCCGTCGATGCTCCAGTGCCCGGAGTTGTGCGGGCGCATCGCGAGCTCGTTGACGAGCACCTCGCGCCGGCCGTCCCGCTCGACCTCGAACACCTCCACGGCCAGCACGCCGGTGACGCCCAGGCCGCCGGCGACGCGCAGCGCCACGTCGGTCAGGGAGGCGGCCAGGTCCGGGTCCAGGTCCGGGGCGGGGGCGGTGACCTCGTGGCACACCCCGCCGCGCTGCACGGTCTCCACGACGGGCCAGGCCGCGGCCTGCCCGGAGGGGCTGCGGGCGACGAGGGCGGCGAGCTCCCGCACGAACGGCACGTGCTCCTCGGCCAGCAGCGGCCCGCGCCCGGCCCAGTCGGCGAACCAGGCGTCGGCGGTGGCCCAGCCGGCGTCGTCGGGGCCGTCGAGCACGAGGACGCCCTTGCCGTCGTAGCCGCCGCGCGGCGTCTTCAGCACCACCGGCCAGCCGGCCCCGGCCGCGAACGCCTCGACGTCGGCGCGGCCGCCCACGCGGGCCCAGCGCGGGCACGGGACCCCCAGCTCGGTGAGCCGCTCCCGCATGACGATCTTGTCCTGGGCGTGCAGGAGGGCGTCGGCCCCCGGCTGCACGCTGGTCAGCTGCGCCATCGCGCGCAGCCCCTCGGCGGGCACGTGCTCGTGGTCGAAGGTGACGGCGTCGCACTCCGCGGCGAAGGCGCGCAGCGCGTCCAGGTCGCCGGCCGCACCGACCGGGGCGGGGGTGATCACCTGGGCGGCGCTGACGTCGGGGCCCTCGGCGAGCACCCGCAGGCGCAGGCCCAGGGCCACCGCGGCCGGCTGCATCATGCGGGCGAGCTGGCCGCCGCCGACGACGCCCACGACGGGGAAGCCGCCGGGTCGCGGGTACGGCGCGGGATCGGGGCGGGCGCTCGCGGAGGGGGCGGGAGGGGCGGCGTCGGAGGGGGCGCTCGTCACAGCAGGGAGGGTAGGCGACGGGCGGCGACCCCCGTGCCCGGCGTGTCGGCGAGCCGGACTGCACGGCGTGTCGAGGCGCTGAACACCGTCCGTGACGGCCCCTGGGTCCACCCTGGTTCCGGGATGCCCGTACCGGACGGGTGGTGAATCCTGGGGTCCGTTCCGTGGACCCGCGGAGCGTCCCACGGAGGGGGAACCTGCAGTGCTCACCGTCATCGCCTGCGTGGCGCTCGTCGTCGTCGGCATCCTCGGTGCCGTGAAGATGGAGGACCACCTCGACCCGTCGAAGGGCCGCAGCCGCGCCGACCGCTGACCACCGCGTGCGGGGTGCTCCCAGGTGGATCCGTCAGACTGCGGGCTCCAGACGGACGAGCCCCGCGCGCGGCGGGGCGCGATGAACGGAGCACCGCCCCCCGTGGCTTCCCAGACGGCTGACCCGCCCCCCGGCACCCCCCGCCCGGGGCTGATCGCGCGGTTGCGCGACACCTACGAGGTGCTGGCGCGGGAGGCCGCGAAGTTCGGCGTGGTGGGGGCGGTCGCCTTCGTCACCGACTTCGGCGTCTTCAACCTGCTGAGCTTCGCCGGCCCGGGCGGCGTGGGCGTGCTGCACCACAAGCCGCTGACCGCGAACGGCATCGCCATCGCCATCAGCGTCGTGGTGGCCTGGCTGGGCAACCGCTACTGGACGTTCCGGCACCGCCGGCGCGCCTCGGCCCCCCGCGAGCTGCTGATGTTCGCGCTGATGAACGGTGCGGGGCTGCTCATCAGCGCGGCCTGCCTGGCGTTCACGTACTACGTGCTCGGGCTGCGCGGCCCGCTGGCGTCGAACATCTCCGCCAAGGTCGTCGGGGTGGGGCTGGGGACGCTGTTCCGCTGGTGGGCCTACCGCCGCTTCGTGTTCGTGGACGAGCTGCGCGACGAGGGCTGGCAGGCCCCCCGGCCCGGGGAGGCGCTGCGGCCCCCGGGGACCTCACACCCCGCGCAGGTGGACGACGTCGGCCGCGGCCAGGCTCGCCCGGGCCCCGTCTGAGCTGCGCACCAGGAGCCGGCCGGTGCCGTCGACGTCCTCGGCCGTGCCCGTGAGCACCTCGTCGCCGGGCAGGTGGGCGCGCACGGGCGCACCGAGGGTGAGGCAGGCGGCGCGGTAGGCGGCCGCGGTGGCCGCGGGGTCGGCGGCCCACTCGTCCAGCCGGGCGCGCAGCGCCCGCAGGTAGCGGCGCAGCACGGTGTCGCGGTCGGTGCTGCGCGCCCCGGCCAGCACGAGGGACGTCGGCGGCAGCGCGGGCGGCGCGCCGGGCGGCCCGGCGGCCGGCTGCGGCAGCTCGCCGGCGCGCTGCGTCACGTTGAGCCCGGCGCCGAGCACGACGGCGCCGCCGCGCACCTCGGCCAGCACCCCGCACACCTTCCCCGGCCGCCCCGGCCCGCGCACGAGCACGTCGTTGGGCCACTTCAGGCCCGCGTCCACCCCGAGGGCGCTCACGGCGTCCACCACGGCGAGGCCGGTCAGCAGCGGCAGCCACGACCACGCCTCCGGGTCGGCGGCCGGGCGCACCAGCACCGACACCGCCAGCCCCGCGCGGGGTGGCGAGGACCAGGTGCGGCCCAGGCGCCCGCGGCCGGCGTCCTGGTGCTCGGCCACGAGCACGGTGCCGTCGGGGGCGTCGTCGCGGGCGCCGCGCTCGAGGAGGTCGGCGTTGGTGGAACCCGTGCGCGCCACCACGTCCAGCGCCGCCCACCCGCCCGGGCCGACGAGGGCGCGGCGCAGCGCCGGCACCCGCAGCGGGGGTCGCTCCAGGTCGCTCCAGGGTCCAGCGGCGCCCGCGGCATCCACGCCGCCCACCGTAGCGGGGGTGGGCGCAGCGACCCGGTTTCCGCTTCCGGGCCCTCGTGTGGTGAGGTTCGCCTACCCTTATCACGCCGACCCGCGAGGAGCTCTCCCGTGCCGCTGTCCCCGTCCCGCCGATCCCTGCTGCTGACCGCCCCGCTGGCGGCCCTGGCCGCCACCGCCGCCTGCGGCTCCGAGGCCTCCAGCACCGCCCCCGACACCACGGGCGCCGCCGGCACGACCACCGGGGACGCCTTCCCGGTCGAGGTCGAGCACGCCCTGGGCACCACCACCGTCGAGGCCGCCCCCGAGCGCATCGCCACCTGGGGCTGGGGCTCGCAGGACGTGGTGTGGGCGCTGGGGCTGCAGCCGGTGGGCATGCCCGAGACCACCTACGGCGGGGACGAGTCCGGCGCCTACCCCTGGTGGGAGGGGTACTACGACCCCTCGGTCACCACGAGCATCGGCGCGAGCGAGACCGGGGAGGTGCCCTTCGAGAAGATCGCCGAACTGACCCCCGACCTGGTGCTCGCGGTGAACTCCGGCCTGACCGAGCAGGACTGGACCACCCTCACGCAGATCGCCCCGACGGTCGCCTACCCCGAGCAGCCGTGGCAGACCAGCTGGCAGGACCAGGCCACCCTGATCGGGCGGGCCGTCGGGAAGGCGGAGGAGGCCGAGCGGCTCGTCGCCGAGGCCGAGGCCGACCTGGCCGACCGCGCCGCCGCGAACCCGCAGCTGGAGGGCAAGTCCTTCGCCTACGTGTACGCCACGGCCGCGGGCCTGTCCGTGTACCTGCCGGGCGACTCGCGCGTGGACACCCTGCACGGCCTGGGCCTCGTCGACGCCCCCGGCGTCACCGCGCTGGCCGAGTCCTCCGAGGCGTTCTACGTCGAGGTCGCCAAGGAGCGGGTGCGCGACCTGGACTGCGACGTCCTCGTCGGCTACGGCGAGATCAGCCTCGAGGAGCTGACCGCCGACCCCGTGTACGCCACGATGCCCGCCGTCGCGAACGGCGCCGTGGTGTGGCTGACCGACGAGAACCTCATCGCCGCCACCTCCACCACGCTGCTGAACCTGCCCTGGCAGATGGATCGGCTCGTGCCGGAGCTGGCCGCCGCCGCGGACGCCGCGCAGGCCTGATCGCGCGGGCCCGCCCGCACGGCGCCCCGGCGCTAGGGTCGGCGCGGTGAGCACCGCACCGCGCCGGCCCACCGCCCTCGACGCGATCGCCGAGGAGCACTTCTCCGCCCTGCTGCGGCTGCAGCCGGCCCTGGCGCTGTCCGTGGGCGCACCCGACCCGGCGCCCGGCCTGGGCGACCGCTCCCCCGCGGGCCTGGCCGAGCTGGCGGACCTGGCACGCGCCACCCTCGCCGCCGTCGACGCCGCCCCGGTCACCGACGACGTGGACCGCGTCACCGCCGCCGCGCTGCGCGAACGCCTCGGGGTGGAGCTGGAGCTGCACGGGGCCGGCGAGGACCTCGGTGAGCTGAACGTCATCGCCTCGCCGGTGCAGGACCTGCGGATGGTCTTCGACCTGGTGCCGACCGCGAGCGAGGGCGACTGGGCCGACGCGGCGCGGCGGCTGGCCTCGGTCCCGGCGGCGGTCGACGGCTACGTCGAGAGCCTGCGCGCCGCCGCGGCCCGCGGGCGGGTCGCCGCCGCCCGGCAGGTGGAGGCGTGCGCGGCCGAGGCCGCCTCGTACGCCGCCGGCGACGGCTTCTTCGCCGCCTTCGCCGCCTCGGCGGCCGTGGACGGCACACCCCTGGACGGCACGCTCGCCGCGGACGTGGCCGGCGGTGCGGCCGCCGCGGCGCAGGCGTACGAGGGGCTGGCCGCGTTCCTGCGCACCGAACTGCTGCCGCTGGCGCCGACCGCCGACGCCTGCGGCGCGGACCGCTACCGGCTGTTCTCGCGGCACTTCCTCGGCGCCGCCGTCGACCTCGCCGAGACGTACGCGTGGGGCCTGGACGAGGTCGCGCGGCTGCGCGAGGAGATGGCCCGCACGGCCCGGGAGATCACCGGCTCGCCGGACGTGGCGGCCGCCGCGGCCGCCCTGGACGCCGACCCGGCCACCGTCGTCACCGGCGCGCCGGCGTTCCGCGACTGGATGCAGCAGCGCTCCGACGAGACGGTGCGGGCCCTGGCGGGCAGCCACTTCGACATCCCCGAGCAGGTGCGCCGCCTGGAGTGCCGCATCGCCCCCACCACGGGCGGCGGCATCTACTACACCGGGCCCAGCGAGGACTTCTCCCGCCCCGGGCGCATGTGGTGGGCGGTGCCGCCGGGGCAGACGACGTTCTCCACCTGGCGCGAGGCGACCACCGTGCACCACGAGGGGGTGCCCGGCCACCACCTGCAGGTCGGGCAGGCCGCGGTGCGCGCGGAGGTCCTCAACCGCTGGCGCCGGCAGGGCTGCTGGGTCTCCGGCCACGGCGAGGGCTGGGCGCTGTACGCCGAGCGCCTCGCCGCCGACCTGGGGTTCCTGCACGGGCCCGGCGAGGTGCTGGGGATGCTCGACGCGCAGCTGCTGCGCGCCGCCCGCGTCGTCATCGACGTCGGCGTGCACTGCGGGTTCGGCGCGCCCGCCGAGGTCGGTGGCGGCGCGTGGACGTACGGGAAGGCGTGGGCGTACCTGACCAGCTGCTCGGGCAACCACGAGGACGTGCTGCGCTTCGAGCTGGACCGCTACCTGGGCTGGCCGGGGCAGGCGCCGAGCTACAAGGTCGGGGAGCGGCTGTGGTGGTCGGTGCGCGCGGAGGTGCAGCGCCGCGAGGGCGCCGCCTTCGACCTGGTGGCGTTCCACCGCCGCGCCCTGGACCTGGGCTCGGTCGGGCTGGACGTCCTGCGCGACGCCCTGCTCACCCCCTGACCCCCTCCCCCTCCCGCGGTGATCGAGGAAGTTGCAACTTCCTCGATCACCGCAGGGGGTGGGTGGGGGTGTCCACCCGGGGGATGAGCAGGGGATCCACACCCGGGGCCGATGCCCCTCACCGTCGGCGCGGCGCACCCTGGAGGCACCGGGCGGGTGGTCCGCACCGGGGAACCCGGGGGAGGGGTCGTCGTGGACGTGCTGACGGGGGTGCTGGTGGTCCTGGGGGCGCCGGCGGGTGCCGGGGTCCTGCTGGCTACCGCGCTGGCCGGCCGGGCCGCCGAGGAGGGCCGCCGGGACGGGCGGCTGCTGGTCGCCCCGCGCGGCGCCGGGTACGGCGAGGCGAGCCGGCTGGCGGTGCGGGCCGAACGCGCCGAGCGCGCCGCGCACGCCGAGGTCGTGCACCTGGACGAGCACCGCGCCCGCCGCGGGCGCACCCACCGCGCCGCCTGAGCGCCCGCCCGCTCAGGCGGGGCGTGCCGGGTCGGCCGCCAGGTGGGCCGCCAGTTCGAGCAGCGTGCCGATGCGCGCGTCCTCCCCGGCGGGGCCGGTCCCGGTGCGGTCCAGGTGCACCGCGCGCAGGCCCGCGGCCCGCGCGCCCAGCACGTCCACGGCGTGCTCGTCCCCCACGTACAGGACCTGCCCGGGGATGACGCCCAGGCGCTCGCACACCGCGAGGAACGCGGCCGGGCGGGGTTTCGCCACCCCCAGCTCCTCCGCGGTCAGCACCGGGCCGAGCCGGCCGGTCAGGCCCATCGCGTCGATCTTCGCGTTCTGCTGCTCGCGCGGGCCGTTGGTGAGGACCGCGGTGCGCAACCCGGCCGCCCGCACCGCCTCCAGCGCGTCGCCGACGTCGTCGTAGGCCACCCAGGCGCGTTCGTAGGCGCGCAGGAACCCCTCGGTGAACAGCGCGTCGAGCGCGGCGTCGTCACCGGCGGACAGGCCCAGCAGCGGCAGCACGTCGCGCAGCCGGCGGCGGCGCTGCTCGGCGAACCCGATCTCGCCCTCGCGCCAGGCCCGGAAGTGCCGCTCCTCGGCGGCCGCCCACGCCGCCTCCACCTCCGCGGTGCACTCCAGGCCGAGGGAACCCACCCACCCGCGCAGTCCGGCCAGCGTCGCCGCCGGGTGGTCGAGGAGCGTGCCGTCCAGGTCGAACACCACAGCCGCCAGCGCCACGCGGCGAGCCTACGGCGCCTCTCCGGCTCCGGTCCCGGTCCCGGCCCCGTCCCCGGGTGGCGGGGCGGCGCGGGCCAGGGCCGCGAGCGCCTGCGCCAGCGTCGGGGTGCCGGTGGAGCGGAACACCTCCGTCCCGTCGTCCGCGCGCACGAGCACCGTGGGCGTGCTGGTGACCCCCGCCGCCTCGCCGCGCGCGGGGTCCTCGACGACGTCGACCTCCGTCAGCCGGGCGCGCGGCACCAGCCGGACGGCTTCGGTGAGCACGGCGCGTGCGCTGCGGCAGGGACCGCAGAACGCGGAGCTGAACAGTTCGACGTCCACGCCGGGGGAACACCGCCGCACCCCCGCGCGCTTCCGGCGCGGCGGGTCAGGACGGCGCGTCGAGCGGGGCCGGCTCCGTCGGCTGCGCGCCGGGGCTCAGCAGTGCCGCGACCGCGTTCCAGCGCGCGACCTGGCAGCCGTCGGTGCGGTCGAACTGCGCGGAGACCTCCCGGCCGTCCCACGTGCCGGTCACCGTGGCGCGCTGCGGGCCGCCGTAGACCTGCGTGCAGGCGGTGTCCGGCGGCACGGGGGCGAACGGCTCCTGCGCGGCGGCGAGCGCCGCGCAGGCGGCCGCCGGGTCCGGGTGGGTCCCGCCGGCGGTGCCGTCCGCCGCGCAGGTGAGGGTCCAGGTGCTCGTGCTCCCCGCACCGTCGTCGACCGTCACCGTCAGGGACGACGGCTCGGACGGTGCGGGCGTCACCGCGCCGCCGGCCGTGCTGGACGTGCTGCTCACCGCTGGTCCTCCCGACTGCTGCTGACCGCACCCCGCGCCGCCCGCGAGCACCAGGGCGGTCAGGGCCACTGCACCCCGCGCGCGTCGCCGCACCGTGCCGACCATCGTCCCCTCCCGCCCCGGCGACCGCTGCCCGGTCACCGCTCGTGGTGGGACGCGGTGGCGCCCGCCGCGGTTCCCGTGCCGGGCGCCGGGGCGCTCGGCGAGGCCGTGGGGGACCCCCGTCCTGGGGGCTGACGCGGCCGCCCCGCGCGGGTACCGTGGGGCGTTTAGCTGCTGCGGGCTCCTCGGCTCGTCCCCTGAGAATCCTCCCGCGAACCGCTCCGTGATCGCAACGTTGTTGTCCTGCAACGGTTTCTGCCAGGATCTCCGGGCCCCCGGAACCCAGGAGGAACCGTGCCCGCCCCCGCCCGGGAAACCCCCGGAACCACCGGCGTGCTCGCCGCCGAGCAGCGCCACCTCGACCGCGCCCGCGCCGAACTGGCCCGCATGCGCGAGCACACGCTGTCCCTGACCGCCGACGGCGGCGACCCGATCGCCGACGCCGCCCTCGCCCGCGTCCTGGACCGCCGCGCCGCCGGCCTCGTCGACGACCCGTCCACCGCCCTGTTCTTCGGCCGCACCGACCACGACTCCGGCGAGGTCCTGCACATCGGCCGCCGCCACGTCACCGACTCCGCCGGCGACCCCGTCGTCGTGGACTGGCGCGCCGACGTCTCCCGCGGGTTCTACCGCGCCAGCCGCGCCGAGCGTGGCGACGTGCGGCTGCGCCGCCGCTTCGGCGTCGAGCACGGCCGCCTCACCGCCCACGAGGACGAGCACCTCACCGACCCGGCGCCCGGCGAGGACGAGCGCGCCTCCGCGATCCTCGCCCGCGAGATCGAACGCCCCCGCTCCGGTCCGATGCGCGACATCGTCGCCACCATCCAGCCCGAGCAGGACGCCCTCGTGCGCGCCGACGCGGCCACCACCGTGTGCGTGCAGGGCGCCCCGGGCACCGGCAAGACCGCCGTGGGCCTGCACCGCGCGGCGTGGCTGCTGTACGCGCACCGCGAGCGCCTCACCCGCCAGGGCGTCCTCGTCGTCGGCCCCAACGCCGCGTTCCTGCAGCACATCGGCGCGGTCCTGCCCGCCCTGGGGGAGGTGCGGGTCGAGCAGCGCACCGTCGCCGGCCTCGTCACCGCCCCCGGCGCCGGCCGGAAGGACGTGGCCGTGCGCGCCGCCGAACCCGCCGCGGTGGCCGCCCTCAAGGGCGACGCCCGCATGGCCGAGGTCGTCCGCCGCGCCGTCTGGTCCGCCGTGGGCGACCCGGCGCAGGTCCTCGACGGTGGCGCGTTCGTCCTGCCGCGCGGCTCGCGCCGCTGGCGGGTCCCCGGGTACCGGGTGCGCGAGCTGCTCGACGAGCTGGCCTCGCGGGGCGTCCGCTACGAAGCCGCACGCGCCCTGCTGCCGCAGCGCCTCGCCCACGCCGTCCTGCAGCTGTTCGAGGCCGCCGGCGACTCCCCCGACGACGCCGTGCAGGACGCCGTCGCCCGCAGCGCCGACGTCAAGCGCGCCGTGAACCGGCTGCTGCCCGCGCAGGACGCCGCGAAGGTGCTGCACCGGCTGCTGTCCGACGCGGAGTTCCTCACCGCCTGCTCCGGCGGCGTCCTCGACGACGCCGAACGGGACCTGCTGCTGTGGGAGAAGGCCCCGCGCAGCGCCGGCACCGCCAGGTGGACCGCCGCCGACGCCGTCCTGATCGACGAGATCGCCGACCAGCTCACCCGCACCCCCTCGCGCGCCCACGTCGTCCTCGACGAGGCGCAGGACCTCTCACCCATGCAGCTGCGCGCCGTCGGGCGGCGCTGCTCCACCGGTGCCGCCACCGTCCTCGGCGACATCGCCCAGGGCACCACCCCGTGGTCGGCGCGCTCGTGGCCCGAGGTGCTGGCGCACCTGGGCAAGCCCGACGGCCACGTCGAGGTCCTCGACCGCGGCTTCCGCGTCCCCTCCGCCGTCATCGACTACGCCGCCCGGCTGCTGCCGGCCATCGCCCCCGAGCTGAGCGTGCCGCGCTCGGTGCGCCCCGACCCCGGCCGCCTCGACGTCCTGCCCGTCGGCGGCGACGCGCTCGCCGCGGCCGTCGCCGTCGTCGCGGACCTGCTGGGCGAGGAGGGCTCCATCGGCCTCGTCGTCGCCGACGCCACCACCGGCGCCGCCGCGGCCGCCCTCGCCGCCGCCGGCGTGCCCGCCACCCGCCTCGACGAGACCGCCACCGGCGACGACCTCCCCGAGCGGGTCTCCCTCGTGCCCGCCACCCTCGTCAAGGGCCTGGAGTTCGACCGGGTCGTCGTCCTCGAACCCGCCGACGTCGTCGCCGGCGAGCCCGACGAGCGCACCGGCCTGCGCCGGCTGTACGTGGCGCTGACCCGCGCCGTGTCCGCGCTCACCGTCGTGCACGCCCTGCCCCTGCCCGAGCGGCTGCGCTGAGCCGTAGGCTCGCCGGCATGTCCGAGGTCCCCTCCGTCACCGCCGCCGCCGTCCCCGCCGACGCCACGCTCCTCGACGTCCGCGAGGACGACGAGTGGGTCGCCGGCCACGCCGACGGCGCCCTGCACATCCCCATGAGCGAGGTCCCGCAGCGCCTGGCCGAGCTGCCCGAGGGTGAGCTGCACGTCGTGTGCCGCGCCGGCGGGCGCTCCCTGCGGGTGGCGCAGTGGCTGGCGCAGAACGGCTACGACGTCGTCAACGTCGAGGGCGGCATGGGGGCGTGGGCGGACGCCGGGCGGCCCATGGTCTCCGAGACGGGGGACGAGCCCTTCGTGCGCTGACGTCGCGCGCTGGGGGTCTCGCCCGGGCGGTGGGGCGTCCCGGTCCTCGGGCTCTCCGCCCGCTGCCGGGTGCACCGGTTCGCCCTGACGGCGCGCGACGGGTCCGGCTCCCGGTGCCCGCACCCGGTGCAGCCCCCGGGCCGCCGACGGCGGGAAGGGTGGGGAGGGGTCGGCAGGGGTCGGCAGGGGTGAGGAGCTGAGGGGTCGGCGGGGGGTGCGGAGGCCGGCGTCCGGAGCCCGCCCGGCCCACTCCGGGCGAGGCGGTGCACCCGGCAGCGGGCGGAGAGCCGGCCGCAGCACCCGCCGACGGCCCACCCGACCCAGCCCACCCACGTCCTCAGCCGGCCCCGACCGCGCAGTCGCGAGCGGCTCAGGACACCTTCGCGACCCGGTGGGCGTACCCGTCGACGGTGCTCATCGGGGGGCGCTCGGCCACGTCCAGCAGGTGCGTCACCGGCGCGTAGTGCCCGTACTCGTCGCGCGAGAACTGGGTGAGGGTCGCGACGTCGCCCGTGGCGCCGAGGGCCCGCTCGTGGACGACGTGGCTGATCTGCGCGGCCATCCGCCCCAGCGCGGCGGTGTCCTGGTTGCCGTGCCGGCGGCGCCCCAGGTCGACCTGGGCGATGGCGCTGAGCCCGCGCAGGCGCAGGGTGTCGATGAGCAGCGCGATCTCCACGCCGTAGCCGCCGCAGAACGGGACGGCCTCCAGCAGCCGGCGCCGGCCGGCGTACTCCCCGGCGAGGGGCTGCACGACGCCCGAGAGCTCGGGGAACCACCTGCTGATGAGGGGCCGGGCCACCAGTTCGGTGACGCGCCCGCCGGAGGCGTGGCCCGCCCCCGGCAGCGGGCGGTCGTAGCAGCCCTTGACCAGTTCCACCGACGGGTCGGCCAGCAGCGGCCCGAGCAGGCCGGTGACCAGGTGCGGCTGCGGGTCCAGCAGGTCGGCGTCGACGAAGACGACGACGTCCCCGGTGGTCACCGTCAGCGACTTCCACAGGACCTCGCCCTTGCCGGGCCGCGAGCCCAGCTCGGGCAGGACGTCGTCGCGGTGGTGCACGACCGCGCCCGCGGCCCGCGCGACCTCGGCGGTGCGGTCGGTGGAGCCGGAGTCCATGACGACGACCTCGTCCACCAGGCCGGTGTCCTCGGCCAGGCGCCGCACCATCCGCACCACGCCGCCCACGGTCGGCTCCTCGTCCAGCGCCGGGAGCACCACGCTGACGCGGGTGCGCCCCTTGTCGGCCTGCAGGCGCTGCACCGGCCAGTCCCGGGCGCGGGACGTCGACCGGTCGAACCACGTCTGCACGGGCAGCTTCACGCAGCACCTCCTGATCGGGGTCCAGCCCACCGTCGCACGCGGACCGGCGCAGCGGCAGACGTGGGAGCAGGAGTTCACACGGGTGTCACACGCCGACCCCGGCGGGTCGCTGCTGGGCCGGACGGGTGGTCGGGAGCACTCTTGAGGGGGTGGTCCGGTCGGCTCAGGTTTGGCCGGGGCGCGGCTCGGGTACCTACGCAGCCGTCAGCACGGTGGCGGGTCAGGAGGACGGATGACGACGGGAGCTGGCCCGGTGCCGGCGACGCACTGGTCGTCGTTCGAGCACGACGCCGCGTCCGTCCCCAGGGCGCGGCGCGTGGTCAGGTCCGTGCTGGACGGTGCGGGGCTGGACGCCGAGGCGACGGCGGAGATCGAGATCGTCGTCTCGGAGATCGTGGGCAACTCCGTGCGCCACGCGCGGCCGCTGGGCGGTGGGGAGATCCACGTGCAGTGCCTGGTGGTGCGCGACGGCGGTGCGCACGTCGAGATCGCCGTGACCGACGGCGGTGCGCCCGGGCGGGTGGTCTGCCCGCGCGCGGTGGACGACGGGGCGACCTCCGGGCGCGGGTTGCGCATCGTGGAGGGCTTGGCGGACGAGTGGGGCGTCGTGGAGAACCTCGACGACCTCAGCCGCACGGTGTGGGCGTCGTTCGGGGGCCCGACCCGCCTGCACCCGCGCTGACCTGCACCCTTCCGAGTCACTTTCTGCTACGCAGGGGCACTTCTCGTCGCTCAGGGCGATAAAGTGGGGCTGACGCTGGAGAGCGCCGGCGTCGCGACCCCCGGGAGGGCCTGTGGACCGCTCTCCCGCCGGGGCCTTCGCCCCCGCGGCCCACCCCCCGGCCCACCTGCCCGGCCAGGGGCGCCGCACGGCGCTGGACGTGTCGGACCTGCGCGTCCTGGAACGCACCACCGTCCGCCTGGCCGCCGCGCTCAGCGTGCGCGAGGCCGTGGCCGTCGTGCTCGGCGCCGTCCAGGACGTCCTGGGCTCCACCAGCTGCGACGTCTTCCTCCTGGACGGCACCGGCACCGCCCTGGTGCCCGCCGGGGACGGCGTCGCCCGCACCTCGGCCGCCGGGCGCGCGCCCCGCCTGCCGCTGGACGCCTCCACCCCCAGCGCCCTGGCCGCCCGCACCCGCGAACCGGTGCAGCTGCGCTCGCCGACCGAGCTCGCCGCCCGTTTCGACGACCCCCGCAACGAGCGCCTCGTCGCCGCCGGGGAACGGTCCTGGGCGGCGCTGCCCATGCTCACCGACCGGGGGCTGACGGGGGTGCTGCGCCTGGGCCTGCCCCGCGAGGGCGCCCTGGACGAGGTGCAGCTGCTGCTGGCCGCCACCCTCGCCGGGCAGTGCGCTTGCGCGGTCGACCGCGCCCGCCTGTTCGACGCCGCCCGCGCGGCCGCCGGCGACGCCCGCCGCGCCGAGCAGCGCTACCGCACCCTCGCCGCGGCCGGCCGCCTCGACGTGTTCACCGCCGCCCCCGGTCGCGGGCTGACCAGCGAGCTGCCCGGCTGGCGCGCTCTCACCGGCCGCGCCGGTGACGTCGCCGGCACCGGCTGGGCCGCCGACGTGCACCCCGCCGACCTGCCCGCCGTGCTGGCCGAGGCCACCGCCGCGGCCCGCGAGCGCCGCGCCGGCACCGCCCGGCTGCGGTTGCGCACCCCCACCGGCTGGCGGTGGATCGCCGCCACCGCCCAGCCGGTGCGCGAGGACCCCGACGACCCCGGCTCCGCCGTCCTGGAGTGGGTCGGCGCCCTCGACGACGTCGACGAGCGGGTTCGGGCGCGCCGCCGCACCCGAGTCCTGCAGGCCCTGACGGCGGCGCTGTCCACCGCCGGCACCCGCGCCGGGGTCGTCGACGCGGTCCTGCGCACCTGCCTGGGCCTGCCCGGCACCGCCCGCGCGAGCCTGACGCTCGCCGACGACGAGCGCGGCCCCGGCGGCCCCCTCGCCGTGCACCGCCTGCGGCGCGACGGCCGTCGCGAGCACCTGGTGCGCGAGGACCGGCGCGCCGCCCAGATGCTGTGCGACGTCGAGGCGTGCGCCGCCGCCGGCGGTTGGTACGCCGCCGGGCCCGAGGGCGCCCGGGTGCTGCCGGAGTGGGTGCGCCCGGTCTACCTGCAGGCCCTGGCCGACGGCGACACCGCCTGGGCGGTGCTGCCGCTGAGCACCCCGCAGCGGCGCCTGGGCGGCCTGGTCGTCGGGTTCTCCGACGACGGGGCCGCCGACGAGGACGAGCGCGCGTTCCTGCTGGCCCTGGCCGGTCAGGCCGCCGCCGCGCTGGACCGCGTGGACCTGCTGGAGCGCGAGCGCAGCACCGCGCGCGTGCTGCAGGAGGCCCTCAAGCCCGGTTCCCTGGCGTCCGTGCCGTGGCTGCACGCGCACCGCGCGACCGCCACCGGCGCCGGGGCGGCCGTGGGCGGGGACTGGGCCGAGCTGCTGGACGTCGGCGGCGGGTGCGTCGCCGTCGTCCTGGGCGACGTCATGGGCCGCGGGGCGCGGGCGGCGACGGTGATGGGGGAGGTGCGCGCCCAGGTGCGTGCCCTGGCCCTGGTGGACCCGCACCCGGCCGCCGTGCTGCGGGGCCTGGACGCGTGCGCGGCGGCCACCGGGGCGGAGGACCTGGTGACCCTGGTGTACGTGCTGCTCGACCGCGACGGCGGGGCGCTGGTGGCCTCGGCGGGCCACCCGCCGCCGCTGGTGCGCACCGGTGCCGCCGCCCGCTACCTCGACGTGCCGGCGGGCCCGCCCCTGGGTGCCCTCCTGGACGGCGCCGGCGGTGCCCGCGACGCCGTCCTGGCCACGCGCCTGGAGCGGGGGGAGGACCTGGTGCTGTTCTCCGACGGCCTGGTGGAGACCCGCACCCGCCCCCTGGACGAGGGGATGGCCACGGCCGCGCGGCTCGTCGCCGCCGCGGGCGACGCCCCCGTGCGCGGGGTCGTCGACGAGCTCGTGGGCGGCATGACCCGCGGCGAGCTCGTCGACGACGACGTCACCGTCCTCGCGGTCCGCCGCGCCGACGGGGGCGTGCTCTAGCCTCGCCAGCGTGCCGTCGCCGCAGCCGTCCCCGACGCCGTCCCCGACCGTCGCCGTCGTCGTGCCGGCCAAGGACGAGGCCGAGCGCATCGCCGCCACCGTGGCGGCCCTGCGCTCCCTGCCGGTCGCCGACCTCGTCGTCGTCGTGGACGACGGCTCCTCCGACGGCACCGCGGCACTGGCCCGCGACGCCGGCGCTCTGGTGGTGGCCCACCCGCGCAACCGCGGCAAGGCCGCGGCCATGCGCACCGGCGCCCGCGCCGTCGCCGCCCACGAGGCGGCGTCCCCGCGGCCGGGCACCGGCCCGCGGCCGCTGCTGTTCGTGGACGCGGACCTCGCCGGCAGCGCCGCGGCGACGGTCCCGCTGATCGGTCCGGTGCTGGCCGGGGAGGCGGACATGACGATCGCGGTGCTGCCGCAGCAGGCCACCGCCGGCGGCGGGCGCGGCCTGGTCGTGGGCCTGGCCCGCCGCGGCACGCTCGCGCTGGCCGGCTGGTCGCCGCAGCAGCCGCTGTCGGGGATGCGCTGCCTGAGCCGTGCGGCGTTCGAGGCCGCGCAGCCGCTGGCGCGCGGGTGGGGCGTGGAGACGGCCCTGACGATCGACCTGCTGCGGGCGGGGTACCGGGTGGTGGAGGTGCCGTGCGAGCTGCACCACCGCGTCACCGGAGCCGACCTGCGCGCCCAGCTGCACCGCGCGGCGCAGTACCGCGACGTGGCCCTGGCGCTGGTGCGCCGGGGTGCCGCCGGGGCGCTGCTCCCGGCCCGCCGCGCCGGTGGCTGAGGCGCCCCGCCCGGCTCGCGCGCCCCGGTGCCGGCCCGCCGCGGTGGCCCCCGTCGCCGCCGCGGCCGTCGCGCTGCTGGCCTGGCTGGCCGTGGCCGTGGCCGGGCCCTCGGCGGCGGTGCCGCCCCTGGGGTCCGGTGCGCTGCCGGTGGACCTGGGCCTGCGTCCGTCGTCCGCGCTGGTCAGCGCCCTGCTGGTGGTCTCGGTGCTCTCCGGGGGCGTCGCGGTGCTCACCGGACTGGCCGCGGTGGCGCGGGGGTGGCGCCCCCGGGGGCTGCTGCTGCTCGCGGCCGCCGGCGCCGCCCTGACGGCCCTGGTGCCGCCCGTGGGCTCCGCCGACCACCTCAGCTACGCCGCCTACGGGCGCATCGCGGCGCTGGGCGCCGACCCCTACGTGCAGGCGCCCGACGCCTTCGCGGGCGGTGCGGACCCGGTGGCCTCGGCGGTGCGCGACCCCTGGCGCTCCACCCCGTCGGTGTACGGGCCGGTGGCCACGGCCGTGCACGCGCTGACCTCGCTGGCCGGCGGGGACTCGGTGCGCGCCACGGTGTGGTGCTGGCAGCTGCTGCTGGTGGTGGCGTGGGCGGCCGCGGCCGCCGGGGTCCACGCGGCGCTGCGCGAGGACGAGGCGCTGCGCGCCCGCGCCCACGTGCTGTGGACGGCCAACCCGCTGCTGCTGACGGTCGGGCTGGGCGGTGCGCACGCCGACGTCCTGGCCGGTGCGGCGTCGGTGGGGGTGCTGCTGCTGGCCCCGCGCCGGCCGTTCGCGGCCGGCCTGGTGCTGGCGGTGGCCGTGGGCACGAAGCTGCCGTACGGGGCGGTGGGGGGCGGGTTGCTGGTGGCGTGGTGGGCCGCGCGCCGCGCGGGCGGGCCGGGGGCGCCGGGCGCGGGCTGGCTGCTGCGGGGGCTGGCGGGGGCGCTGCTGCTGCTGGTGCCGGCGCACCTGTGGGCCGGCACGCACGCCTACGACCAGACCCGTACCGCCAGCCGGTACGTGTCGCTGGCCACGGTGTGGCGGCCGCTCGTGGACGCCGGCGTGCCCCGCGGGGTGCTGCTGCCCGGCACCCTGCTGCTCATGGCGCTGCTCGCGGTGCTGTGGTGGCCGCTGCTGGTGCACCGGCCCGCGGGCCCGTGGGGGCCCGCGGCGCTGCGGCGCTGCGCCGCCGGGGTCGGCGCCCTGCTGGCGCTGGGCTACCTGCTGGCCGCGCCGTACGAGCTGCCCTGGTACGACCTGCTGCTGTGGGGTCCGCTGGCGCTGGCGGCCGCCACCCCCGCCGGGGTGGCCGGCGGGTGGCTGGAGCGCCTGGTGGCGCTGCGGCTGGCGCTGCTGGCGCTGGCGTACGTGCCGGGCCTGGTGGACGGCATGTCCCCGGCCGTGCAGGCGGTGACGCTGGGGTACCGGCGCGAGGTGGGCCCGTGGGTGGCGTGGGCGGCGCTGCTGGCCGCGGTGGCCGTGGGCGTGCTGGCGCGCAGGTGGGAGCATGGGCAGCGCCATGGCCACCACCCCCGCCCCCTCCGCGCTCGCCGGTGAGTCCGACGAGCTGCTGCAGACCTCCGCCCGCGCCTCGCTGACCAGCGTGCTGCCCGCCCCCGGCAGTGCCGCCGCCGACGACCCCGACGCCGTGTACGAGGCGTTCGCCGGGTGGGTCTCGGCCGGCGGCATCGAGCTGTACCCGGCGCAGCAGGAGGCCCTCATCGAGGTGGTCTCCGGCTCCAACGTCGTCCTGGCCACCCCCACCGGTTCCGGAAAGTCGCTGGTGGCCGCGGGCGCGCACGCCGCCGCCCTGACCGCGGGGATCCGCTCCTTCTACACCGCGCCGCTGAAGGCGCTGGTCAGCGAGAAGTTCTTCGCGCTGGTGGAGACGTTCGGCGCGCAGAACGTCGGCATGATGACCGGCGACGCGTCGGTGAACCCCGGTGCGCCGATCGTGTGCTGCACCGCCGAGGTGCTGGCGAACGTGGCGCTGCGCTCGGGCGCGTTCGCCGACGTCGGCCAGGTCGTCATGGACGAGTTCCACTTCTACGCCGAGCCCGACCGCGGGTGGGCGTGGCAGGTGCCGCTGATCGAGCTGCCGCAGGCGCAGTTCCTGCTGATGTCCGCCACCCTCGGCGACGTCGAGTGGCTGCGCGAGGACCTCACCCGCCGCACCGGCCGGCCCACCGCCGTCGTCACGTCCGTGGAGCGGCCCGTGCCGCTGCACTACTCGTGGGCGACGACGCCGCTGCAGGAGACGGTGGAGGAGCTGCTGGTCACGGACCGGGCCCCCGTCTACGTCGTGCACGCCACCCAGGCCGCCGCCGTGGAGCAGGCGCAGGCCCTCACCAGCGCGAAGGTCGCCACCCGCGAGCAGCGCGACGCCATCGCCGAGGCGATCGGCGGCTTCCGCTTCGCCCCCGGCTTCGGCAAGGTCCTGAACCGCCTGCTGCGCATGGGCGTGGGCGTGCACCACGCCGGGATGCTGCCGAAGTACCGCCGCCTGGTGGAGACGCTCGCCCAGGCGGGGCTGCTGAAGGTCATCTGCGGCACCGACACCCTCGGCGTCGGCATCAACGTGCCCATCCGCACGGTGCTGTTCGCGGGTCTGACGAAGTTCGACGGCCGCCGCACCCGCCACTACCGGGCCCGCGAGTTCCACCAGATCGCCGGGCGCGCCGGGCGCGCCGGCTTCGACACCGCCGGCACCGTCGTGGTGCAGGCCCCCGAGCACGAGGTGGAGAACGCCCGGCGCGTCGCGAAGGCCGGCGACGACCCGAAGAAGCTGAAGAAGGTGCAGCGGGTCAAGGCGCCCGAGGGGTTCGTGTCCTGGTCGGAGGCGACGATGCGCAAGCTCGTCGACGCCCAGCCCGAGCAGCTCACCTCCCACTTCCGCGTCACCACCTCCATGCTGCTGAACGTCCTGCAGCGCCCCGGGAACCCGGTGGAGGCGATGCGCCACCTGCTGCTGGACAACCACGAGCCGCGCAAGCGGCAGCTGCAGCACGTGCGCCGCGCCGTGGAGCTGTTCCGCGCCCTGCTGGACGCCGGTGTCGTGGAGACGCTGCCCGAGCCGCTGCCCGACGGCCGGCAGGTGCGCCTCGTCGGCGACCTGCAGCTGGACTTCGCGCTGAACCAGCCGCTGTCGCCGTTCGCGCTGGCCGTCGTCGACGACCTGCTGGAGAAGGAGTCGCCCACCTACGCCCTGGACGTGGTCTCCACCATCGAGTGCACGCTGGACGACCCGATGAAGGTGCTGCTGGCGCAGCAGTCCAAGGCCAAGGGCGAGGCCGTGGCCCGCATGAAGGCCGACGGACTGGAGTACGAGGAGCGCATGGCCCAGCTGGAGGACGTCACCTGGCCCAAGCCCCTTCAGGAGCAGCTGCGCGCCGCGTACGAGACGTACCGGGCCGGCAACCCCTGGGTCTCGGACTACGAGGTGCGCCCGAAGTCGGTGGTGCGCGACATGTTCGAGCGGGCCATGACGTTCGGCGACTTCGTCGCGTTCTACCAGCTGGCCCGCTCCGAGGGCCTGGTGCTGCGCTACCTCTCCGACGCCTACAAGGCGCTGCGCCAGACGGTGCCGGAGGACGCCCGCACCGAGGAGGTCACCGACGTCGTCGAGTGGCTGGGCGAGGTCGTGCGCCAGACCGACTCCAGCCTGCTGGCGGAGTGGGAGAAGCTGCGCGCCGGCGACGACGTGGACGTCGTGGCCGCCACGGCCCCCGCCGAGGACGAGGCGCCGCCGGTCACCGCGAACGCCCGCGCCTTCCGGGTCCTGGTGCGCAACGCGGTGTTCCGGTTCGTGGAGCTGGCCGCGCTGGACCGCCCCGAGGAGCTGGCCAAGCTCGACGGCTCCCCGGACGAGGACACCTGGGCCGACCAGCTCGACGCGTACTACGAGGAGCACGAATCCATCGGCACCGGGCCCGACGCGCGCGGCCCGCACCTGCTGCAGGTCGACGACGGCTCCGGCCCGCACCCGAAGGGCTCCCCGCGCCGCTGGTACGTGCGCCAGGTCCTCGACGACCCCGCCGGCGACCGCGACTGGGCGGTCGTGGCCGAGGTGGACCTGGACGCCTCCGACGAGGCGGGTGCGGCGGTGCTGCAGGTGGCGGGGCTGCTGCGGATGTGAGCGCCGGCGGGGCGCGCCCGGCCGGGGCCTCAGGCCGCCCGGTCCTGCTCCCCGTCGTCCTGCTGGGCGTCGTCCTGCTCGCCCAGGAGCCGCGCCCGCCCGCAGCGCTGCAGCACCTCGGCCAGGCGCCACGCCTCGGCCCTGCTCAGGTGCAGGGCCATCTCCCGGTGGGTGCCCAGCCCGGAGTAGATCGCCACGCCCGACAGGTCCGGCTCGAACCCGTCGTCCTCGATCACGCTGAGGCAGATCCAGGGCTTCACGCCCGGGCGGAAGTGCGCCAGCCGCATCGGCGGCACGGTGCGCTCCCCGGTGAGGTAGGGCACGATCATCTGCACGTAGCTGAGGTCGTAGACCTCGGTGCGCCCCTCGGCGCGCAGGATGACGTCGTTGCCCTCGATGGTCACGGACTCGGCGGCGGTGGCCCCTAGCTGCACCTGGCTCATTCCAGCGCACGCGCTGCGATGACGCACGCCGGGGCCCGCCGCCCAGCCCGCCGCCTCAGCCGCCGGCCCGCTGCGCCGCCACCGCCTCGGTCGCGGGGTTGCGCACGTCCACCGCGACTGGCCGGCGGAAACCCGCCAGCCAGTCGCGCGGCAGGCTCCAGCAGGTCCCCTCGAAGGCCGCCGCGAGGGGACGCTCCACGTAGCGGTGCACCAGTTGCGCGGCGAGCACGCACAGCACCAGGGCCGCCAGCACCACGGCCACCCGGGCGGCGGGCGCGGTCGGCGGGTGCAGGCGGGAGGCCACGACGGCGAGGGCGCCGATGAGCGGCACGTGCACCAGGTACAGCGAGTACGACGGGGTGGCCACGGCCATCAGGGCCCGCGGCGTGCTCCAGCGGCGGGTCTGCTCCAGCGCGACCACGCCGTGCAGGACCAGGCACACGGCGGTGGTGACCCCCAGCAGGCGGTACTCGCTGCTGGTGGTGCCGGGCACGTGCAGCACCCGCAGCGTCAGCAGGGTCACCAGCAGCAGCACCCCCGCCGTCAGCGCGGCCGTCCCGCGGCGCAGACCGGCGAGCAGGCCGTGGGCCACGGCGGCCCCCAGGACGAACTCGAGGTTCAGCGGGTTGCCGAGGAACTGCAGGACGGGCCCGCCGGTGCCCTCGGGGACGACGTGCAGCACGACGTACAGGGTGGCGACGAAACCGGACCATGCGCCCAGCACCGCCCACAGGCCTCGGGTGGTGCCGGTCAGCAGGCCGAGGCAGAACACCCCGTAGAACACGACGATGTGGGTGAGGGTCCAGCCCACGAGGAGCAGCGGCAGCCCTTCCTGCGGCAGCAGCAGGTAGGAGGCCAGGACGTTCGGCGGGTGCTCCTGGCTGCCGTTGACGGCACCGGGGGCCACGAGGGTGATGGCGAGGACGCCCGTGGTGGCCAGCCAGTACAGGGGCAGCACCTTCACCAGGCGCCGCCACAGGGTCCGGCGCACGGGGCTGCGCCCCAGGCGGGGACCGGCGGCGGTGAGCACCATGAAGAAGCCGCTGAGGGTGAAGAAGACGTCGACGCCGATGCCGGTGACCAGGGTGCGGACCTCGTCCCAGACGCGGGGACCCTCGGTGAAGACCTTGCCCTCGAACCCGGTGGGGCCGGTGAGGTGGGCCAGCACGACCAGGAGGGCGCCGACGGCCCGCAGGGCGTGCACGGAACGGGTGGACAGTCGAGGCGGTCCACCCGCGGGTGGGGTGGAGGACGGCTGGGCGCGCGCGGGCTCGGGGGTGGGCATGGGGCTCCCGGTGTCGGTGGCGTGAGCGGCCCGGTCGCTCCCCCGGGAGCGAACTCTCGGCCCACGGGGCGTCACACAAGCACACGGCACACCCCGGTTTCACCTGTTAGGAGCACACTCGTGCGAAGTTTCGGCGCAGCGTGATCAGCTCGTTGCTGTCCGTCTCGAGCGATGAACCCCCACGGTCTCAAGGGGGGTTCCGCGCGTGCCGATGCCCCGTGCTGTGGAGCGGGACGACGAGCACGCCCGGCTCGTCGCGGTGGGTGAGCACACGCCCCCCGGCGGGGCCGCCGGCGACCCCGCGGACCTGGCCGACCTCGACGCCGTCGTGCGCCTGGCCGCCGCCCTCACCGGGTGCTCCGGGGCCGCGGTCAACCTCGTCGACGCCGACCGGCAGCGCCAGCTGACCGCCGTCGGCACGCCCTGCCGCGACGTCCCTCGCGAGGACTCGATGTGCGCGGTCGGCTTCCGCTCCGGCGCAGTCGTGCACCTCCCCGACGCCCGGGAGCACCCCGCCTACCGGGACAAGCCCCACGTCGACGGGAGCCTCGCACGGGTGCGGCTGTACGCCGCCGCGCCGCTGGCCACCGCCGGCGGGCACGCCCTGGGCACGCTGTGCGTGTTCGACACCGTCGCCCGCGCGCTGGACGAGACGCAGCTGCAGCACCTGCGCGACCTGGCCAGGGTCGTCGTCTCCCTGCTGGAGCGCCGCCGCCAGGCCCGCCGCAGCGCACGCCTGGCCGCCGAGGCCGAGGAGCAGCGCGAGCTCGCCGAACTCGTCATGGCCGAGGCCGCCCGGCGCGAGGAGCTCACCCAGGCGGTCCTGGCCACCGCCGACGTCGGCATCGTCGTCGCCGACCCCGACGGGCACCTGCTCATGTTCAACGACACCGCGCGCGCCCTGCTGGGCCGCGCCGCCGACGGGGACCTCGACCTCAGCGGGCACGCCGGCGCCTACGGCCTGCGCACCGCCGACGGCAGCCGCCCCCTGACGGCCGAGGAGCTGCCGCTGCGGCGGGCCCTGCGCGAGGGCGCCGTCGAGGACGCCCGCATGCGCATCGTCGTCCCCGGCCGCTCACCGATCACGGTCACCTGCTCGGGGCGCACCATGCGCGCCGACGACGGCACCGTGCTCGGCGCGGTCGTGGCCATGCACGACATCACCTCCCGGCAGGCCCGCGAGGCCGCGCTGCGCGCCGCGCACGCGGAGCTGGCCACCGCCCACGAGCAGCTCGCCGCGCACGCCGAGCGGGTGGAGGTCCTCGCCCGCGCCTCCACGGCCATCGCCACCGCGGACGACCCGCGCCTGGCGATCTGCGAGGCCGTGCGCGAGCTCACCGGCGCCGACGCCGCCTACCTGGTCCAGCCCGACGCCGACGGCGTCCTGGTCAGCACCGCCAGCACCGGGCTGGACGGGGTGGAGGTCCGCGTGGACCCCCGGTGCGACACCAGCCTCGTGCTGGACGCCCACCACGGCCGCGAGCAGCTGTTCGTGCCCGACGTCCCGGCCCACCCCCGCGCCAGCCGCGCCCTCGTCGAGGCGTGCGGGACGGTGTCGGCCGTGTGGCAGCCGGTCCTGCGGCGCGGGCGCGAACCCGTCGGCGTGCTCGCCGTGATCTGGCGGCGCCCGGTGACGGCGCTCGCCCCCGGGGTGCCGGCGGCGCTGTCGACCCTGGCGGGCGAGGCCGCCCACGCCGTCGAGCGCGCCGACCTGCTGGTGCGGCTGGAACGCGCCGCCGAGCGCGACGCCCTCACCGGGCTGCCCAACCGCCGCCGCTGGGACGAGGTCGCGGCCTCGGAGGTGGCGCGCGCGGACCGCACCGGCGTGCCGCTGACGTTCGCGCTGCTCGACCTGGACCGCTTCAAGGCGTACAACGACACCCGGGGCCACCTGGCCGGCGACGAGCTGCTGCGCGACTTCGCGGTCGCCGCCGCCGCGCAGCTGCGGGAGGTCGACACGCTGGCCCGCTGGGGCGGGGAGGAGTTCGTCCTGGCCCTGCCGGGCTGCGACGGGGCCGGTGCGCTCGCCGTGGCCGACCGGATCCGCGCGGCCGTGCCCCGCGGGCAGACGTGCACGGTGGGTGTGGCGCAGTGGGTGCCGGGGCAGTCGGCCGCCGAGGTGCTCGGCGTGGCCGACGCCGCCCTGTACCGGGGCAAGCTGGCCGGGCGCGACGCCACGGTCGTCGCCGGCCCCCCGGTCGTGCCGGACGGCGGTGCGGACGGGCTGGACCCGGCCGTCGATCACCTAGCGTGGTGATCCCCGAGCCGAGGAGGAACGGTGACCGCACCGCAGCAGCACGGCCCCTGGCACGAGCCCGACGCGCCGCGCGGCGGCCCGGTGCCCCTGGAGCCGGTGCGGCGGCGGGGCTCCGCCGCCCTGGTGCTGGCGGTGGTCGTCACCGCGGGCGAGGGGCTCAGTGCGCTGGCGGGGTTCGCGGGCGGTGCGCCGGCTCCGTTCTCGCCGTACGGCCTCCTCGTCGGCCTGACGGGGCTCGCCTGGCTCGCCGCCTTCGTCGTCACGTGCCTGTGGCTGGTGCGGGTCCGGCGCAACTCCGAGCTGGTGGCCCCGGCCCACCACCACGCGCGCAGCCGGGGGTGGGCCTGGGCGGGGTGGGTCGTGCCGGTGGTCTCGCTCTGGTTCCCGTTCCAGGTGGTCCGGGACGCCCTGGACGCGTCCGCGTCCGGAGCAGGGGCCCGGCGCGTCCAGCGTCGGCTGCTCGCCCTGTGGTGGGCGGGCTGGCTGGTGGGGCAGTCCTTCACCAACCTGGCTTCGCAGCGGGCCACCTCGTCCGTCCCGGGTGATCCGTCCACCACCGGTGCGCTGCACCTGGTCGGGTTCCTCGCGTTCGTCGTCTCGCTCGTCGCGTGGTTCCGCGTCGTCCGGGCCGCGGACGCCCTGCAGTTCCGTGCGGGCTGACCCCGCGACCGGCTCGGGCGGCAACCCCCACCCCCGGCCGTCAGGTGCCCGGCCTGTCCTTCCGGAGCTCCCACAACCCGTACTGCACGACGTAGGAGTACTCGTCGTGCCGCCAGGCCGGGATGAACCGGTACGACCACGGCGACAACCCCGCAGCCGTGACCGCGCCCAGCTGCGCGGTGGCGTCGTAGCAGTGCATGTCGACCCCCGGCAGGCCGTCGTCGGAGAACGCGCGCCGGGAACTGCCGGCTTCCCGCGCGGTGCGGTCCTCGACGACCCCCACCAGCAGCCGCGCCCCGGGCGCGCACGCGTCGGCGAGGTTCCGCAGCGTCCCGGTGAGATCGCGGCAGAACTCCAGGCACCCCACGGCGACGACGACGTCGAAACGCCCCCAGCCGCCCGGCAGCGGGTCGTGGAAGTCGTGCTGCTCGTACCGGCCCTGCGGCCGTCCGGCGCTCGCGACCTCCAGCATCCGCGCAGACACGTCGATGCCCGTGACGGAGACGTCCGGGGCGAGGTTCCTCGTCAGCTGCCCCGGTCCGCACCCGACGTCGAGCACCCGGCACTCGGGCGTCACGGAACGCAGCAGGAAGTCCGCGACGAGGGGGCCGTAGTGCTCGAGGGAACGCCACCCCGGCACGTAGTGCGGGGCGAAGTCGTCGTAGTAGAGCGCGATGGCCTCGCTCTCGTCGGGCCCCGTTCCGCCGTGCACGAGTCGATCGCTCCTCGGTGTTCGGACGGATCTTCGGGCCCCGGGTGGGGTGGGAGGTTAGCACCGCCTCCCCGGGGCCGCGCTCGCGGCGACGGCCCCGGAGAACCTCACCCCCGCACCGCGGAGGGCCACCGAACCGTGATCGTGGTGGTCTCCTCCGTGGCTGACGACTCCCACGTGTGCGACTCCCCGGGGTACCAGATGACGTAGTCCCCGGACTCGCGCAGCACCGCCTCGCCCTCGCGGAACCTGATCCGCTGGGAACCGCTGACCAGCACGCACAGCGACGTCTGCGGCTCCGGCTGCGTCCACTCGTCGTCGCGGGAACCGGGAGCCAGGCGCGCCCACTTCACCTCCACGTCACCGCTGGCCAGTTCCGGTGCGCGCCCGGCCTTGAAGTGCCCGACCAGCCAGCCCCCGTCCTCGGCGCCGTCGTCGTCCGCGTTGCCCGCGTGCCAGCTCACGACCCCGATCCTGCCGCCGCGCCGCACCACCGACCAGTCGGTGGTGCGGCGGTGGGTGTACGGCGGTGGACGTGGAGCACGCCCCGCCGGGACGCAGCGGCCGCGGCCGGGCGTTGCACCCGGCACCATGCCCGCACCCACCTCACCCGCCCGGCCCGCCCTGTCGCTGCTGGACCGCACCCGCACCACCGCCCCGCCCGGAGGCGGCGCGGGTGACGACGCCGCCGCGATCCGCGCGACGGTCGACCGCGCGGTGCGCGCGCAGGCGCTGGGCCTGCACCGCTTCTGGGTGGCCGAGCACCACGCCGTCCCCGGCGTCGTCGGCCCGGCACCGGCGGTGCTGCTGGCCGCCGTCGCCGCCTCGCTCGATCCCTCCTCGCCGCTGCGGATCGGCTCCGGAGGCGTGATGCTGCCGAACCACGTGCCGCTGGTGGTCGCCGAGCAGTTCGCCGTCCTGCAGGCCCTGCGCCCGGGCCGCGTCGACCTCGGGGTGGGCCGCTCCGCCGGTTTCACGGCCCCGGTGCGGGAGGCGCTGCGCGCCCCCGGTGCCGACGCGGAGGAGTTCACCGCACGGCTGTCCGACCTGCTGGACCTGCTGCACGGGCGCGCGCCGGTGACGGTGCGCCCGCGCGTGCCGGCGCCGCCGGTCACGGTGCTGACCACCGGTGCCGGCCTGCTGACCGCCGCGCACCTGGGGCTGCCCGTCGTCGTGGGCGGCCCAGTGCTGGAGGACCCGGCGCGCCTGGAGCAGTACCGGGAGCGCTTCGTCGAGCGCGGCCACGGCGGCCCGCGCGTGACGGTGCTGGCCGACGTGCTCGTCGCCGACGACGAGGCCGCGGCCCGGCGCGAGCTGCTGCCCCAGGCGTGGTCGCTGGCGGTCTCGCGCACCCGCGGGAAGTTCCCGCCGCTGCCGGCCCCCGGCGACGTCGACCTGACCGGCCTGACGGCCCGTGAGCGCCGCACGGTGGACGCGGTCCTCGCGCAGAGCGTCGTCGGCACCGAGGCCGAGGTGCGCCGGCGGGTCGGCGACCTGCTGGGGCGGCTCGGGGCCGGTGAGCTCCTGGTCGCCACGACCGTGCACGAGCCGGACCTGCAGGCCGAGTCCGACGCCCGCCTGGCCGACGCGCTGCTCGGCTGACGCGCTGCTCGGGTGACGCGCTGCTGGGTGGAGGGGTGCCGCCGCGGACCGCTGCGGCACCCCGCGCACGTGCTCGACAGGCACCCGCCCGTCGTGGAGGGTGGTGGGCGTGGCGGGGACGACGGTGTACTGCTTCGCGGCGTGGTTCGCGCGGCGCCGCCACGAGCTGCACCGGGCGGGGGACTGACCACCGGCTCGCAGCGCCCCGGCCGGGCGGTGGTTTCGCGGTGGTCGCGCGGGCGTGCCTACGCTGGGCCGGTGCCCGCCCGCCGCCGTCACCGACGCCCCCGCCCGGGGCCGGCGCCGGTGCGCTTCACCCTCGACGCCCGCGACCTGGTCGCCGACCCGCCGGCGCGCCCGTCGCCCCGCGGCGGCGTCCCCGACGCGGTGTGGGGCGCGTGGCGCGCGCGGCGCCCCGCCGGGGCGGCGGCGCGGCCGCTGACCCTCACGCACAGCCGGCCGGGGTCCGCGCCGGCACCGGGGGCCGAGCAGCAGCCGCCGTTCGACTGGCCCGAGGTCCTGGTGACCCTGCACCGCCACCTCCTGCTGCCCGGGGTGCCGCACGACGTCGAGATCGCCGCGATCGGCACCACCGTGCGCCTGGTGCGCCTCGACGGCGTCGAGGTCCCGCTGACCGACGCGGCGGCCCGGCTGCGCGCCCGCGCCCTGCTGAGCGGGCACCGCGTCGACCTCGTCCCCGAGGAGGTCCTCGGCTTCGCGCTGCTGCACGCGCAGCTGCGCGGGTTCCTCGACGCCCACCCGCCGGGCGGCGGTCTGGACCTGCGCCTGGTCCTGGCGGCGGCCGGTGCCGGGTTCAGCGCCGCCGACGTCGTCGCCGCGCACGCCGCGGGCACGCTCACCCCCGACCGCATCGCCTTCCTCGCCGCCCTGCTGGGCGACCCGGCCGGGCGGGCCCCCGACGGATCCTGGAGGACCCCCGCGTGAGCCGGCAGCACACCGACACCTGCGACGCCCTGGGCATCGCCCTGCTCGCCGGCGTCCCGGTGGTCCTGTGGGGGCCGCCCGGGCAGGGCAAGTCCTCGGTCGTGAAGGAACTGGCCGACGGCATGGGTGCGCACCTGGAGACGGTCATCGCCTCGATCCGCGAACCCAGCGACTTCGCGGGCCTGCCGGTCGTCGACGCCGCCTCGGGCACCGCCTCGCTGGCACCGCCGTCGTGGGCGGTGCGGCTGCGCGACGCGGTGGAGCGCGACGGGCGGGCGGGCATCCAGTTCTACGACGAGGTCTCGACCGCTCCGCCCGCCACGCAGGCCGCCCTGCTGCGCCCCATCCTGGAGGGCGTGGTCGGCGACCTGCGGCTGCCGGAGCAGGTGCGCACCGTCGCCGCGGCGAACCCCCCGGACGTCGCGGCCGACGGGTGGGACCTGGCCCCGCCCGTCGCGAACCGCTTCCTGCACCTGACGTGGAGCCTGGACGCCGAGACGGTGCGCGAGGGGTTCACGACCGGCTGGCCGGCCGTCACGGTGCCGCGCGCCGACGAGGCCGAGGTCGCGGCCGAGCTGGAGCGGGCGACGACCCTCGTGGGGGTTTTCCTGGGGTCCCGGCCGGAACTCGTCACGCGCCTGCCGTCGTCCTCGCAGGACGCGGGCCGCGCCTTCCCGACACCGCGCTCCTGGGAGATGGCGGCGCGGCTGTACGCCCACGCCCGCGCGGCCGGGGCGAACAGCACCGTCGTCACCCTGCTGGTCACCGGGACCGTCGGGGTCGCCGCCGCGGGGGAGTTCCTGACCTACGTGCGCGACCTGGACCTGCCCGACCCCGAGGAGCTGCTGCGCGACCCGGGTTCCTGGACCGTGGACCCGCAGCGCACCGACAGGACGTACGCGGTGGCGGCCTCGGTGTGGGCGGCGACGGCCGCGAACCCCACCGTCGAGCGGTGGCAGGCGTGCGGCCGGGTCCTCGCCGGGATCGCCGACGCCCGCAGCGCGGACATCGCGTACTCCTACGGCCGCCGGTGGGCGCAGCACCGACCGGAGGGCGCGATGCCGGAACCGGCGACCATCGCCTCCCTCGGCCCGATCCTGACCGAGCTCGGCCTGCTGACCCGCGACGCGTGAGGCCGCGGGACGGCGCGCCGGACGGCCCGGTGGGCGAGCGGGCCGCTCTGCGCCTGGCCGCCGGCCGCGCCCGCGCCGGTGAGCTCGCGCCGTACCTGGGCGCAGCCCTGTACGCCGTCAAACCCGTCGCCAGCACCGAGGTCCCCACCGTCGGGATCGACACCCGCTGGCGCATGTACTACAACCCCGGGTTCATCCTCACCCTCGACGTCGCCCAGGTCGTCGGCGTCTGGTTGCACGAGGTCGGCCACCCCCTGCGCGAGCACCACGAGAGGTTCGCGGCCTTGGCCGAGCCCGCGGAACGCCTGCCGCTGTTCAACCGGGCCGGTGACTGCACCATCAACGAGGACCTGCGCGCGGCGGGGATCAGCGTGCCCGCCCGGAAGGCGTGGTACCCCGAGCGCGTGCCCGGCGCCGCGGCCGGGATGACCGCGGAGCAGATCTACCGGCTGCTCGTGGGCGGGACGGCGCCGGGCCCGCGACCCGCGGGGCCCGGGTTCCCGGCGGGTTTCGACGACTGCGGTTCCGGTGCGGGTGGCCCGCGCCGCCCCTGGGAGGACGACGACAGCGGCCGCGACGCCGCCGGGGGCGACGACGGCAGCGTGGACGCCGGCCGGGCCGAGCTGGTCCGCCGGCAGACCGCGCGCGACGTCCTCGAGCACGCCCGCAGCCGGGGCCCGGTGCCGGCGGGGTGGCGGCGCTGGGCCGACGAGGTCCTGACACCGGTGGTGGACTGGCGCCGGGAACTGCTGAGCGTGACCCGCCGGGCCGCCGCCCGCGTCGCCGGGGTGCGCGACTACTCCTACGCGCGCCCCTCGCGGCGCGCCTCCGCGACGCCGGGGGTGGTGCTGCCCGCGATGCGGCAGCCGCGCCCGCCCCGGGTCGCGGTGGTCGTCGACACCTCCGCCTCGGTCACCGAGGACATGCTCGCGCGGGTGCACGCGGAGATCGAGGCGATCGTGCGGCGCAGCCGCGGCACCGGTGTGCAGGTCATCGCCTGCGACGCCGCGGCGGGGCGGGCGCGGCTGGTCCGGCGGGTGCAGGACGTCGCGCTGGTCGGCGGCGGCGGCACCGACATGCGCGTGGGCCTGGCCGCGGCCGCCGCGCTGCGCCCCGCGGTGGACCTCGTGATCACCGCGACCGACGGCGACACGCCCTGGCCCGCGCAGCCTCCCCGCGAGAACCCCGGCGCCACCCACGTGGTGCTGCTGCTGGACGGCGCCCGCGAGGGCGTGCCCGCCTGGATGCGCGGGATCGTCGTGGAGCGGGACCGGCCCGACGCCCGCTGACGACCCTCAGTCGAGGGGGACCTGCTCGCGGGGGTCCCACCGCCACACCAGGTCCCCCAGCTGCGCCCGCGCCAGGCACGGCCCCTCGTGGCCGGGTTCCAGCGTGCACACCACCCGGAAGCCGTCCACCCCGGCCTTCGCCTCGCCGTCCAGCCACGCCTGCTGCGAGCGTTCCGCCCCCGACCCGCCCGTCAGGCCCTCCTGGACGCCCGGGGCGGTGACGGCGCCGAGCGCCCGCAGGGTCCGCAGGGCCGCGACCAGTTCGGCCACCGGGCCGCCGGGGACCTCCGGCACCCACCGGCTGGAGGCGCAGGTGCTGCCCTGGCCCGGGGCGTCGAGCACCACCGGGTGGCCGTCGGGCGCCCGGTGGGTGGCCGTCACCGTCGTCCCGGCGGCCCACCCGCCGCGCGCGGAACGCACGAGCGCGTCGAAGGAGGCCGCCACGTCGAGCACCCGCCCGCGCCGCCGCTTGGCGTAGAAGCGGGGGTAGTGCTCGAAGCCGTCGACCCGAGCGGTCGGCGGCTCGGGAGCGCCCGCGGCCGCGATCCGCCGCTGCTGCCGCGTCCACTGCTCCTGGGCCGGGTCCCACCTGCGCACCCGACGAGCATGACACCCGGGACGGTGGTGGGACGGTGCCGCCCCGGGCCGGTGCGTCCACCGGCCCGGGGCGGTCGCTCAGCCGACGAGCGCGCTCTGCTCGGCGGCCTCGGCGGTCACGTCCATCTCCGCCACGCCGGAGCTGCGCAGCAGGTACCCGGGGACGCGCAGGCCCAGGCCGTCGCAGACGGCGTGGAACACCTCGGTGTTGTCCAGCACCGCGTTGAACCGCTCGGAGCCGGGGCCGGACGCCATGATGTTCACGTCCTCCACGGTGTGCACGCAGTTGGTCTCCTCCAGCGGCAGGTTGCCGATCTGGACGACCGACCCGGGGTCGCGCTCGGGGTTGGGCACGGCCCGCTCGGTCGCGGGGTCCTCCAGCGCCGGCTGCACCAGGACGGGGTTGTGCGCGAAGTCGTCCGGGTGGTCGGGGTGGTTCGACCAGCCGAAGAACAGCTGCACGTCCGGGTTCGGGTCGTCGGGGAAGCCGTCGCCGTCCGCGTCGACGTAGGTGGGGAACCCGGCGTCGGCGTACACGCCGTTCGCCTGGCGGGCGGGTTCGTCGTCGGCGGCGTCCTTCGAGACGCTGTGCGTGCCGGCGATGCTCATGGCGTGGTTGTGGTCGGCGGTGACCACGATGAGGGTGTCGCCGCGGTCCTTCGCCCACTCCTTGGCGACCCCGACGGCCTGGTCCAGCTCGATGGTGTCGTAGACGGCGCGCGGGCCGTCCAGCGGGTGCTCGGACTTGTCGATGGAGGCGCCCTCCACCATGAGGAAGAAGCCCTTGTCGTTCTGCTCCAGCACCTTCAGGGCCGCCTTCGTCATCTCCACCAGGCCGGGCTGGTCGGGGAAGTCGCCCAGGACCTCGGGGTTCGGGGTGATCTCGCGGTCGATGTAGACGTTCAGGTTGCCCAGCGCGAAGGTGCCCAGCAGCTTCTCCGGGGTGCCGGCGGCCATGACGGCCTCCAGTTCGGTGCGGGTGCCCGCGTAGGCGAAGCCCTTGTCCTTGAACTCCGCGACGAGGTCGCGGTCGTCGGTGCGCCGCGAGCCCTCCTGCGACTGCGGCAGCAGGCTCGCGCGGCCACCGCCCATGTAGACGTCCGGCATCTGCTCGGGCGTCAGCGCCTGGTCCATGATGGCCGCGTACTCCGAGCGGCGTCGGGTGTGCGCGAACACCGCGGCCGGGGTGGCGTCCTGGATCTCCGCGGTGGTCACGATGCCGATGGACATCCCCCGGGAGCGCTTGAGGACCTCGGCCATCGTCTCGACCCTGGGGCTCCTCGCCGGGTCGGGGTCGTTGCCGGGGTACACGCCCATGGCGTTGACGGCGGACTTGTGGCCGGTCATGTAGGCCGACATGGAGTTCGCGGAGTCGGTGGCGATGGAGTCGCTGCCGGAGGTCGTCACGTTGCCGCGGTGGTCCATGCGGTCCATCTCCAGCAAGCCGTGGTACTTGCCCTCGCTGATGCCCTTGGACAGGATCCGAGCGCCGGTGATGGCGGCCGGGCCCATGCCGTCGCCGAGGAAGAAGATGACGTTCTTGGCCTTCTTCCCGTCGGCGTCCGCCAGGACGACCTCGTGCCGCACCTCGGCGGAGGCCTGTCCCGCGGAGGAGGTGACCTCCGCGGAGATCGTGAAGGTGCCCGCCTCCGGGTAGGCCAGGCCCTCGTAGGTGACCTCGACGGAGTCCTCGGCGGAACTGCTGCGCAGCGGCGCGGGGCTCAGCAGCGGGGCGGGGCCGTCCTGGCCGGCGACGCGGATGACGATGCGGGTGGTCTCCGGGTCGACTCCGGTGGCCTCGACGCGCAGGTCGAACGTGGCGCCGACCTGGAATTTCGCCCGGTCGAGCGGCAGGATCCGCACCGCGCTGGTGGTGGTCCCGGTGCTCAGCGCGACGCGGCGGACGACGCCGGTGAAGGCGTGCGGGTCCTTGTGGTTCAGCGCGGCGGCGCTGACGGGGGCGGCGGCGGCCTTCTCGGCTCCGCGCAGCCCCGAGCCCCAGACGATGGCGGTGGCGAGACCGCCGGCGCCGGTGCCCAGCAGACCGCGGCGGGTGAAGAACCCCCCGCGCGCGCCGTCGCCGTCCTGCTCGCCGTGCTGGTGAGAATGCTTATCAGACAAGGGGTTCGACCTCTCGCGTGGTCCCCGGCGCGAGCCGTGGACGGGCCCGTGGGTGCGGGCACAACCTGCCAGCGGGTCGGGAACGCCGGCGCAACGCCGGGCGGCCGAGGGGTCAACGGGTGGTGGCGCGGTGGTTCACCCGCGCAACAAGTGCGCCGTCCGGTAGCCCAGCAGCTCGCGCAGCACGATCGAGGTGGACGTGCGCCGGATGCCCCGGCAGCGCAGGATGCGCTGGGTGATCTCGTAGACGTGGTCGGCGTCGCGCGCGACGATCTGGATCATCAGGTCGGAGTCGCCCGAGATCCCCACGCACTCCACGACCTCGGGGATGCGGGCCATGTCCGCGACCATCCCCTCGAACTCGTCCTGCTCCACGTCGGCGGTGACCAGCGCCCGCATCGGCAGCCCCAGCGCCTCGGCGGTGATGCGGGTGGAGTGCAACCGCAGCGCGCCGCCGGCGGCCAGCCGCTGCAGCCGGGCGTGCACGGTGCCGCGCGCCAGGCCCAGGTCGAGGGCGAGCTGCGCGACGGTCGCGCGGGGGTCGGCGTCCAGCGCGGCCAGCACCCGGCGGTCGACGGCGTCCAGGGTGGTCACACCGACCAGCCTACGTCGGTTCCGGACCACGGAACCGGTCGGATCGACCAGTCCCGCGGGCGGCTGTTGCGCACGTCGACGAGCCGGAGCTGTCATCGGGAGCATGACTGACGACAGCGCCACCGGGCCGGGGACCACCGCGACGGTGAGCGTGGGCGCCTACCTCGCCCACCGCCTGGCGCAGCTGGGCGTGCGGCACCTGTTCGGCCTGCCCGGCGACTTCAACCTCGCGCTGCTGGACGAGGTCCTCGCCACCGGCGAGCAGCGCTGGGTGGGTTCGTCCAACGAGCTGAACGCCGGGTACTGCGCCGACGGGTACGCCCGGCTGCGCCGCGGCCCCGCGGCGTTCGTGACGACGTTCGGCGTGGGGGAGCTGTCCGCCGTCAACGCCCTCGCCGGCAGCTTCGCCGAGGACGTCCCCGTCGTGCACGTCGTGGGGATGCCCGCCACCCGCGCGATGGCCGACGGTGCGCTGCTGCACCACTCCCTCGCCGACGGCGACTTCGGTCACTTCGTGCGCGTGGCCGCCGAGGTGACGGCCTCGGCGGTGGTGCTGCGCCCGCACGGCGCCGCCACCGCGATCGACCAGGCGCTGCTCACCGCGGTCAGCGCCTCGAAACCGGTCTACCTGGGGGTGCCCGCCGACGTGGCCGTGGCCCCGGTGTCCGCCGCGCCGCTGGCCCGCCCGCTGCGGCTGCTGCGCGGCGATGCGCAGTCGGCCGCGGAGTTCTCCCGGGCGCTGGCGCGGTTCCTCGACGGCGCCGCCGAGGTCACCGTCCTGGCCGGCCCGCGCCTGCACCGCCGGCACCTGGAGGAGCGGATGCGGGCGATCGCCGCGCAGAACGGCGTGCGGGTGGCGACGCAGTCGGCGTCCAAGGCGCTGCTGGACGAGTCGCACCCGGCGAACCTCGGCGTCTACGCGGGGGAGTTCTCCCGCTCGGAGCGGACCCGGCGCTGCGTCGACGCGGCGGCACCGCTGGTGCTGGCGGGTGCCGTCCTGACGGACTTCCTCACCGGCTCCTTCACCCACGCCTTCGACCCCGACGCCGCGGTGGACCTGCAGCTGGACCACGCCCGCATCGCCGGCGACGTGTTCCACGGCGTGCACCTGGACGAGTCGCTGCGGCTGCTGGAGGAGGTGCTGGCCGCGCGCACCCCCCGGCCGGAGCCGCTGCCCCGCCAGGACGTCGAGGTCCCCGCCGCCCACGTCCCCGCCG
Source organism: Kineococcus arenarius subsp. arenarius (assembly GCF_050871845.1). Taxonomy (NCBI): domain Bacteria; kingdom Bacillati; phylum Actinomycetota; class Actinomycetes; order Kineosporiales; family Kineosporiaceae; genus Kineococcus; species Kineococcus arenarius. The sequence goes on along the minus strand of NZ_JBJLSE010000008.1, from coordinate 697 downwards.
CCCCGGACGCGCCGCTCACCCACGCCGACCTGTGGCCGCTGCTGCAGGACTGGCTGGAGCCGGGCACGCTGCTCGTCGCCGAGGCGGGCACGTCCTTCTACGGCGCGGTGGAGCTGACGCTGCCCGACGGCTGCGACCTGCTGGGGCAGCCGGTGTGGTCCTCCATCGGGTACACGCTGCCCGCCACGCTGGGCGCGATGCTGGCCGCACCCGGCCGCGAGACCGTCCTGGTCATCGGTGACGGTTCCGCGCAGCTGACCGTGCAGGAGCTGGGCCGGCTGCTGGAGCAGGGGCTGGCGCCGACGGTCCTGCTGCTCGACAACGGCGGGTACACCGTGGAGCGGGCCATCCGCAGCCCCGAGGCGGACTACCAGGAGGTCGTCGCCTGGGACTGGACGCGCCTGCCGGCCGCGCTGGGCGCCCCGGCCACGCCCGTGCACCGGGCCGGCACGCCCGCCGAGCTGGTGGAGGTGCTGGGCAAGGTCCGCGCCGACGCCGGCCGCCCCGCGCTGGTGCAGGTCGTCCTGCCCCGCGACGACGCCCCCGACTCCCTGCTCCGCCTGGCCCGCAGCATCCGCTGACCCCCTCCCCTGTCCCCGCGGTGGGGGGGGGGGGGGGGGGGGGGGGCCCGGGGGGCGGGGCGGGGGGGGGGGGGGGGGGGGGGGGGGGGGGGGGGGGGGGGGGGGGGGGGGGGGGG
>NZ_JBJLSE010000007.1:0-81369 GCF_050871845.1 Kineococcus arenarius subsp. arenarius | reverse complement strand
CTGGCGGGCCACGGCGATCACGTCCCGGCGGAACTCGGCAGGGAAGGCCTTCGGCACGGTCATCATCCTTCCAGTGAGGACCATGATCCTCACAGGTCAGGAGTCAACCGGACCGGGGGCAGTCCCCATCGAACGGATCACCTACAAGCACGCCAACGCCGTGGAGATCGACGGCCCACACCACCCCCACCGATGGCGCCACACCTACGCCACCCACCTGCTCCGCCAGGGCGCCGACATCCACATGGTCCAGAAACTCCTCGGCCACGCCAACATCAACACCACGGTGATCTACCTGCACCTCATGGTTGACGACCTGCAGAACAGCGTGGACAAGGCCTTTGGGTGAAAGGGATCAGGAGTCTGGCCTGGGAATCACAGTCAGGGAGTAAGACAAGAACCGGAACACACTGAAGGCCCTCCCCAAAAGTGGGGAGGGCCTTCAGTTTCGTTCTTCAGAGGCGAGGAGGCACCTTTCGACTAGGTCGAGGCGACTACCTTACCGACTACCGATTGCGGATCAGTAGTTGAAGGTGGCGGTGCGCTCGACGTTCGGGCCACCGTCCTCATCGGTCACCGCGTTGGGGTCAACCGTCACCGTGTACGAGATGTCGGTGGTGGCGTCGTCCAGCGGCTGACCAGCCGCCGGGTCTCCTCCGTCGGTAGCCGGCGTGGCGATGGTGACGACGACCTGGTTCGCGTTGGCGCCCGCCGCCACGGACAGTGCCGGGATGACGATACCGGACTGGTTGGTGGGGCTCACCGAGAAGAGGTCGGCGTTGGACTCGACCACGTCCGCGGTGTCCGCGTCATCTTCCACGTCCACCAGCGTCACGTCGTCGCTGAAGGTGAGGATGATGGTCGATGCGCTGCCGACACCGTTGTTGATGTCACCAGGCGTCGCGCTGGTCAGCGTGACATCCGATGCCTCCGGCAAGGTGGTGAAGGGGACGCCGACAGACTCCGCCGACTCCTCGCCAGACACCGTCTGCGTAGCGAACACCGTGTACCCGGCACCCGCAGTCAGCCCGGTCAGGTTCACGTCGAACGCGTCGGTGTCATCGTCAGCGTCCGCCGTGGCCGACCCGGCAGCAACCGCGTCCTCGAAAGTGCCGTCAAGGCCCTCCGCGACGTACAAGTTCACGGTGGCGTCGTCCAGCGGGTCGCTGACCGTAACCGTAGCGGTGGTGTCCGCCTCGACGACGTCCTGGACCGTCAGCGGCCTGGGCTCCTGGTTGACCAGAACGAAGGTCGATTGGAAGGACGGAGTGCTGCGGTAGTCAGTCCCGGCCACCAGCACGTCGCCGGCGGTGAGAACGGCCGCGAAGCCTTCGGCAGTCACCTGGTTGTCAGCGGAGACGGGAGTCTCCTCGCCCGGAGCCGCCACGTAGAACGTGTCGTTGCTGTCGTAAGTGAAGGTGCTGCTGACGGCAGCCACAGACTCGTCCACGTCAACAGTGTCCGCGTCGTCCTCGACCGCCGGGGTCGTGGCGACGATGGTGTTGTTGTCCTTGTTCACCGCGTTAAGGGTGGCGGTGTCATCGTCGGAGAACGTGACATTGCCAGAGGCCGCAGGCAGGTAAGACGTCACGCCACCGATGCCGAAGCTCTCGGTCGGGACGCCGTCGGTGTTGATGTCGAGCTGGTTGTCACCGTCAGCGTCGTTGTAGATGACGGGAACGACGGACCCGAAGGACGTGCCATCGATGGTGAAGTTGAGAGCACCAGCGGAAGGGGCCGCTTCAGCCGAGGTCGAGCCATCGGCGATCGCGGTCCCGTTGACGACGCTGATCTCGGCCGCCGGGGTCCCGGTCGTGGCGGTGGTGGTTCCCTCGAAGGAGACGGCACCGTTGGTGTTGGTGACGCCGTCAGCGTCGAACAACGCGATGCGCAGCGAGGTGGTGCTGGTGCTGGCAACCGAGTACTGACGGTCATCAGACGCCGGCGTGGTACCGCCCTCGTTAGCCACGGTGAGAGTAGAGGCGTCAGCCGGAGTGACCGTGAAGGTCTGGTTCGTCGCCGGAGCCTCCGGCTCCTCTTCGGCGCCAGCGGCGACCTCAGCGGCCTCCACGACCGACGCCGGGATGGCACCGGTACCACCGATGGCGAGGCCGGTGGCCAGCGTCTCCTGGTTGGCGGTCAGGTAGCCCTGCGCCTCGGCGCCGAGCTCAGCGCCGGCGGTGAGGATGATCGGGAAGTTCTGCTGCGCGGCCCACACCGACGCCGGGAGGGCGTCGACCGGGCGCCAGCCGTTGACCAGGGCCACACCGGTGTTCGAGAAGCCGAACGCCTCGGTGTTGGCGATGTCGACTGCGGTCGCCTGGCGGTTGGTGCCACGGATGCGGTCGACGGTGACGTCGTTCGCCTCGAGCTCCTCGACCACGGCGTCCGACACGGCGGCGGTGCCACCGAGGACGGTGACGTCGGTGATGTCGTTGTTCGCCAGGAAGGTGACGGCGGCCGCGCTCAGCGTGCCGGTCTCGGTCAGCAGGACCGGGATGCCGGACTTCGCCGCGTAGGGGGCGATCGCCAGGGCGTCGGCGAAGTCGTCACCGCGGGCGATGAACGCCGAGGTGGGAGCGGTCTCGGCGTTGTCCACGACGGCCTGCGCCAGGGCGGCGGCGGTCTCGTAGCGGGTCGGGCCGTCGATGCGCTCGATGGCGCCGGGCAACTCGCCCTCGACGGCCGCGGACACGGCGGCGGCGCCACCGACGATCCAGGAGGCCGACGGGTCGAGCTGCTCCAGGGCGTTCAGGGTCGGCGCCGGGATCTCGTTGCTCGTCACGTACAGGATCGGGATGTCGGTCCCGGCCAGCACGGAGGCGGCCAGCGCGTCCACGGCGTTGTCACCGTTGGCGATGATGACGTTCTCGGCGCCGTTCGGGAATGCGGCCAGCGCGACGCTGGCGGCGGTCTCGAAGCGGTCGGCGACCTGAGCGGGCCGGGTGATCTCGAAGTTGGGAGCGGCCGAAGCCGAAGTAGCGCTGAAACCGACGGTGGTCAGACCCACGAGAGCCGCGACGCCGGCCCCGATACCACGCCGGCGCAACCGGGAGGTTGCTGCGGTCACGATTGCCTCCAAGGCAGTTGTGAAGTGATGTTCCCCCCCACGGGGGCCGGCTCAGTGCGAGCCTGCTGCCGCCAGCTCCTCCACTACTCAGCGGAGTGCCCTGGTGACGGACACGAACGTACACGAGAGTCACGATGGCAACACGGTGAGTGATGGGGCTTGTGGGACTCGACCTCTCCGTCACACAACCGACACACGGCGTGACCTGCGGTTTTGCCTTGAGCGGCCCTACATAACAGTTTGGTAACGGGACGCCTCACCCGTCCCGCTGACCCCTCCAGACCCTCCCGGCCTAGTCCGGACGGGTGAGGGTCACCACCCACGCACGAGCCCCCACCGCTGTGACTCGTGTGGGTGACCCCCGCCCGCCCACCCGCTCCGCCCCGTCAAGCCCGCCCGCCGGCACGCCGATGAACACCCCGTGACAGCAGCACGCCCCGCGACCCCGCGCGCCCGCGCAGCGGTCGCGGCACTCCTCGCGATGCCGCTGCTCGCCCTCGCGCCCCTCGTCCAGCACCGCTGGCACGCCGCGGACCACCTCACCACCACCGTCGGCGTCATCGCCCTGCTCGGCGCCGCCGCGCCCCTGCTCGCCCGGTGGGCCCTCGGGCACCTGCCCGGCCCCGCCCACGGCACCGCCGCCGCCCTGTGGGGGACCGGCACCACCGCCGCCGGCCTGTGGCCCCACGCCACGGCCGGCCCCTTCCGCCTCACCCACCTCGCGTTCGCCGCCGCCCTCAGCGGGCTGCTCGGCCTCGGCCTGCTGCACGTGCGCACCGCCCGCTCCGGCAGCGACGACCCCCCGCTCCTGCACGACGCCCTCATGCTCGGCAGCGCCCTCGCCGTCGCCGGCTGGGAGGTGCTCTCCCGCACCAGCCCCCACGGCGGCCCCTCCAGCGGGACCGCGTGGCACGTCGGCGCCGCCGTCGCGATCGTCCTGGCCGTCTCCACCCACGCCGGCACCGCCGTCGCCCTCGCCGTCGAGCACATCCGCCTGCGGCACGCCTCCACCGCCGCCGGCGTGACCACCGCCGCCACCGCCGCCGCCGCGCTCGCCCCCACCCGCGAGGCCGCGCACGTCGCCGTCGTCACCGCCCTGCTCGCCCTGCTGACCGCCGCGATCAGCCTGCCCGCTACCGCGCCCCGGCACGCCGGGACCGCCGCCGCCCGCGCCGCCCGCCGCATGGAGATCGCCTCCCTGCTGCCCGGGCCCGTGCTGTTCGCCGACATCGCGCTCATGGTCGTCGCTCCCCGCCTCGACACCGTCCTGTTCGGCCTCTACCTGTGGGTGCTGCTCGCCTTCACCGCCCGGCACGTCGCCACCGCCCGCGCCGTCGACCGCAGCACCGCCCGCCTCACCTCCCAGGCCCTGCACGACGACCTCACCGGCCTGCCCAACCGCACCGCCCTGCACCACGCCCTCACCGGCCCCGACCGCGACCAGTGCCTCGTGCTGCTCCAGCTCACCGGACTCGACGACGTCAACGACGTCCTCGGCGTCAGCACCGGCGACGCCCTCCTGCGCGCCGCCGCCCACGAGGTCCGCCGCGTCGCCGCGGCCTGGGACGGCACCGCCCACCGCACCTCCGGCGACGAGATCGCCGTCCTGCTCCCCGGCGACGCCGGGCACGCCCTGCACCTGGCGCACGCCCTCCTCGACGTCGTCGCCGACGTGCCCGCCCTCGTCCCCGGGGCCCAGCGCTTCCCCCTGCGCGCCGTCGCCGGCATCGCCCCCTGCCCCGCCCGGCCCACCGGCGACGACCCCGTCGACCCCGCGACGGCCCTCCTGCACGCCGACATCGCCCTGCGCGACGCCCGTCTGACCGGCGGCCCCGGCCACGTCTCCGTCTACTCCGGCGACGTCGCCGCCGCCCACGCCCGCCGCACCCTGCTGCGCGAACGCCTCGCCGTCGCCCTGGGCGAAGGCACCCTCGACGTCCACTACCAGCCCGTCGTGAACTTCCGCACCGGCCGCGTGGAGAAGTTCGAGGCCCTCGCCCGCTGGGACGACCCCGTCCTCGGGCGCGTCCACCCCGGCGAGTTCATCGCCGTCGCCGAGGAGTCCAACCTCGTCGTCGCCCTCGGCGAGCACGTCCTGCGCAGCGCCGTCCACCTCGCCCACGACGCCGGCGTCTTCCGCGCCGGCGTCGCCCTCGCCGTCAACGTGTCCGTCGTGCAGCTGCAGTCCCCCGGCTTCGCCGACACCGTCCGCGACGTCCTCACCCGGCACGGCGTCCCCCCGCACCTGCTGACCCTCGAGCTCACCGAGTCCGTCTTCCTCGACGCCGACTCCCCCGCCGAACGCGTCGTCACCGAGCTCGCCGGCCTCGGCTGCCGCATCGCCATCGACGACTTCGGCACCGGCTACTCCGCCTTCGGCTACCTCGACCGGCTCCCCGTGCACGTCCTCAAGATCGACCGGTCCCTCACGAACTCCCTCACCGAGAACGGCAACGGGCGCTCCGTCGTCACCTGCGTCGTCGACCTCGCCACCCGCCTCGGCCTCACCGTCGTCGTCGAGGGCGTCGAGACCGAGGAGCAGGCCGACGCCTGCCGCGCCATGGGCGCCCCCCTCGGGCAGGGCTGGCTCTACTGCGCCGCCGTGCCGCGCACCGCCCTCGCCGAGCAGCTCACCCGCACCTACCCGGTGCCGGGGCTCGTGGCGCCGGGGGTCTGACACCCGGGCCGGGTTCACGCCCGGGGGGCGGGGCGCCCTGGCCTCCGGGCTCTCCGCCCGCGACCGGGTGCGCAGCGCACCCGGGTGGGCCGGGCGGGCTCCGGACGCCCGGCGACCAGGACACCCCACCCCCCTCCCACCTCACCGTGCAGACCGGTCACCGCGACGGGGAGGGAGGGGCGGGTGGTGGTGGGTGCGGAGGTCGGCGTCCGGAGCCCGCCGTGCGCGCCCGGGCGCGACGGTGCGCCCGGCAGCGGGCGGAGAGCCGGCCGCAGCACCCGCCACCGCCCGCCCCGGAGGCGACCACGCACCCTCGCCCACGCGCGCCGCTCGAGGTCCGGGCGGGCATCCGCACGGCGAAGAGGGGTGGGTGGTGGCGGGTGCGGAGGTCGGCGTCCGGAGCCCGCCCCTCGCACCCGGGCGCGACGGTGCACCCGGCAGCGGGCGGAGAGCCGGCCGCAGCACCCGCCACCGCCCGCCCCGGAGGTGCCACGAGCCAGCGAGCCACGCACCGGCGAGCACGAGCGCTCAGGCGCCGCTCGCGTCCTCCAGCCGCCCGACGGCCTCCGCCGCCACGGCCCGCAGCACGTCCAGGTCCGCCTCGGTGAACTCCCGCGGCTCGCCGCCCATGACGCACACGGACCCCACGACCTGCCCGGACGCGGTGCGCAGCGGCACCCCGGCGTAGGTGCGCAGGCCGTCGACCGTCGCCAGCGGGTTCTCGCTGGTGGTGGGGTCGGCCAGCAGGTCGGGCACGACGAGCTCCTCGCCGGAGCGCACGACCCGCGCGCACAGCGCCCACTCGGCGGGCGTGGCGCGCGTCTCGGCCATCCAGCCGTCCAGGCCGTGGGCGCCGGCGATGACCTGGGCGCCGGTGAGGACGACGTTGAGCATGGCGACGGGGGTGCCGGTGCCGTGGGCGCCGCGGGCGAGGAGGTCGGCGACGAGGGGCTGCACGTGCTCGACGTCGTCGGCGCGCAGGGCGGCGACGGCGTCGAGGCGGTCGTGGTCGTACAGGGGGTCGTCGGTGACGACCTGCGCGGAGGCCAGGTGCCGGGCCATCCACGCGTACCACTGCGGCGAACCCTCGTCCGCGGGCGGGCGCTCCGGGTCGTGCTGCTGGTGCTGCTCGGTGGTCGTCACCTGGGGGCCCCCTTCGTCGTCTCCAGCGCGCCGTGCACGCGCAGGCGCAGCAGGCAGCTGCGCGCGGCCAGGCGCAGCCGCGGGTCGGTGGCGTCGGCGACGAGGCGCTCGCCGACGACGCGCATCTGCTCGGGCGCGAGCGTCGTGCCGTGCAGGCCGGTGGCGCGGACGGCCGCCGACCAGGCCAGCAGCGCCTGCTGCGGGCCCACGACCCCGGCGATCTCCTTGAGCCAGTCGACCACGGTGGGCCGGGCCAGGGCGCGACTGGTGGCTCCCGTCGGGGCGTTCTGCTGCACGTGGGTCCATCGGCAGGTGCGGGAGGTTCCCGCAGCGCCCGGACGGGTGCACGTCGTCCCGGTGGTGCGGCGCCCCACCTCCGGACACGGCAGGTGATGAGATCGCCACGGTCCGTTCAAGAAAAAGGGCCCCGGCGCACCCGTGGCGCGGCGATGATCGGACCAGGAGCGGACGCAGGAGGACGGGTGCACGGCAACGCAGCAGCACACCGGGCGACCCGGTCGATGCGGTCGGCGTGGCCCGCGGGCCGGCGCCGGCAGGCGTGCGCGGCGCTCGCGGCGGCCCTCCTCACGAGCTGGGCGCTCCTGCTGCCCGGCTACGACGGGTCCATCGACCGCGCGGTCGTCGCCGGCGAGTGCCTCGGCACCGTCCTGCTGGCCGCCATCACCGCGCTCAGCCCGTGCCGCCGCGCCAGGCACGCCCTCGCCCTGCTGACCACCTACATCGGGCTCACCGCCCTCGGCGACACCTACTGGCTGCTCACCGTGGACCCCACCGGCCTCAGCTTCGTGGACGACGAGTTCGAGCCCGGGCCCACCATCGCCGTCGAGGTCGTCCGCTACGCCGCCCTGCTGGGCCTGCTCGCCCACGCCACCCCCGTCACCGGCGGGCGCCGCTGGACGTGGCGGCGCGGCGTCGCCCAGGCGCAGACCACCGTCAGCGTCACCGCGCTGCTGCTGCTCGCCACCCCCGCCGGGGAGCTCGTCGACGACGGCCGCTCCTACTCCCTGTTCTGCTTCTTCGACGTCGCCGTCGCCGCCACCGCCCTGGGCGCCGTCCTCGGCGCCGCCTGGACCACGCCGCGCCCCGACCGGCGCGCCACCCGGCACCTGACCGCCACCGCCGCCGGCGTGGGTCTGCTCGTCCTCGGCGACGCGGTCGTCGTCCTGAGCCTGACCGCCGGGTCCACCGCCACCGGCGCCGCCGGCATGGCGACGGTCCTGGCCGGCGGCACCGCGCTGATCGCCGTGAACCTGCGCACCGGGCACCCGGCGCCCGCACCGTCCGGGGCGCTGCCGCACGTGCCCCGGCCCGGCCACCCCGGCCTGGTCCTCACCGCCACCGTCGCCGTGCAGGTCCTGACCCCGCTGGCCGTCAGCGCCCTGACCGCGGCCCGGCTCACCGCCGCCGCGCAGCCCGGCAGCAGCGCCGGTCCCGGAGCCGCCACCGTCGGCACCGCCGTCGCCGCCCTGGCCCTGACCGTCCTGCACGCCACCGCGCAGGCGCACCGCGCCCGGCTCGCCCAGGTCGCCGCCGCCGCTGCGCAGCGCGACGAGCTCACCGGCGCCCACAGCCGCCGCGGCCTGAGCGCCCACGCCCACCGGCACCTGGACGCCACCACGGGCCCCGGCTGGACGCTCGCCCTGTTCGACCTGGACGGGTTCAAGGCCGTCAACGACACCTTCGGCCACGACGCCGGCGACGAGGTCCTGCGCGCCGTCGTCGCCCGCGCCGCCGCGGTCGTCGACGGCCACGGCGTCCTCGCCCGCCTGGGCGGCGACGAGTTCGTCGCCCTGCTGCGCACCGGCCCCGCCGACGCACCCGCCACCACCGCCGTGCTGGAGCGCCTGCGCGAGGCCGTCGCCGCCCCCGTGGAGGTGCCCGGCGGCGTCACCGTCGCCGTCGGCGCGTCCCTGGGCGCCGTCACCGCCACCCCGGGGCCCACCGGCCTGGCGGGGTTGCTCAGCGCCGCCGACCGGCGCATGTACGCGGACAAGCGCACCCGCCGGCCCACCGCGCAACCACCCGCGCAGGTCCCCGCGCGGCTCCCGGCCCAGGCCCAGAACCAGGTCCCGAACCAGGTCCCCGTTCAGGCGCCCGGCGGCGGGGCGGGGCGCCCCAGCAGGTAGCCCTGCCCGTGCGTCACGCCGAGCTGCGCCAGCTGGGCCAGCTCCTGGGGCGTCTCCACGCCCTCGGCCACCAGCGTCGCGCCCACCTCACCGGCCAGCCCCAGCACCGCGCGCGCCACCGCCCGCCGCGCCGGGTCCAGGTGCACGTCCCGCACGAAGCGCAGGTCCAGCTTCACCACGTCCGGATCCAGCTCCGCCAGGTGCTGCAGGCCCGCGAAACCCGCCCCCGTGTCGTCGATCGCCAGCCGCATCCCCCGCGCCCGCAACGGCTCCACGGCCCGCAGCAGGCCCGCGTAGTCGTGCACCTCCTCGTGCTCGGTGAGCTCCGCCACCACGCGCCCCAGCGGGGCGTCCGCCAGCAGGGCGTGCGCCGCCGGGTGCAGCAGCGTGCGCGGGGAGAAGTTCAGCGACAGGTACGCGTCCGCCGGCAGCCGCGGCAGCAGCGCCAGCGCGTCGCGCACCACCGCCAGCTCCAGCCGCACGCCCAGCCCCGCACCGGCCCCCAGCCGCTGCGCCGCCGCGAACACCTCGTCCGGCCGGCGCGGCGAACCGTCCGCGTCGCGGAAGCGCGACAGCGCCTCGAAACCCACCACCCGGTGCCCCGCAGCGCCACCCACCGGGCCGAACCGCACGATCGGCTGCACCACGACGCTGCGGCCACCGCCGTCCAGGAACGCCTCCACCTCCGCGCGCTCCTGCGCGCGGAGGTGCTCCTCGCGCTCCTCGACCGCCAGGCGCTCGCCCAGCAGGGACGCCACCGTGCGCAGCGCCTCCACCTGGCCGCCGGTCAGCGGGGCCGAGGGGTCCGGGCCCAGGGCGGCCAGCACGCCGAACAGCGAACCGTCCGGCAGGTGCACCGGCGTCCCGCAGCACGCCCCCACCCCCAGCCGCCGCGTGAGGGGCAGCGCCCCCAGCACCGGGTGGCTGCGCGCGTCCGGCACCGACGTCGGCACCCGCCCGGACAGCAGCAGCGCCCCGTGCCCGTCCACGAGGTCCACGCCGGTGCCCTCCACCAGGCCCAGGGGCGCGCGAGCGCCCGGGTCCTCGTCGACGGCCACCAGCACCTGGCGCCCCCGCGCCACCCGCGACAGGAACGCCACCTGCAGGCCCGTGGTGCGGCGGGCACCTGCCAGCAGCCGGCGCACCACCGGGGAGACCGCACCCAGCGCGGCGTCGCCGTCGCCGGCGCGCTCCTCGGTCAGGCCCAGGCCCGCGTGCAGCCGCGCGGCCGCCTCGATGCGGCGCAGCACGTGCAGCACCGCCCCCGCCTGCCGGGCCAGCGCCGCCGCGACCTCCTCCTCGGCGGCGCCGAGCACCCCGCCGCCCGACGGGTGCGCCAGGTGCAGCTCACCGAGCGCGCGACCGTCCGGTGCCGTCAGCGGCACCACCAGCGGCGGTACCGGCACGCGCCCCTGGCCCACCCCCTCGCGGGCCGAGACCGCGGGCGCGCCGTCGCTGCCGGTCAGCAGCGCCACGCCGTGCGGGGCCCCCGTCAGCGCGCGCGAGGCCGCGACCAGCCGGTCCAGCAGGTCCTGCTCGCCGCGGGCGTCCAGCAGCGAGACCAGCGCCGTCGCCACCCCGGCGGCCGCCGCGGGGACCGGTTCGAGCACGTCCACGTCCGCCACCCCGACCCACCCCGTCCTCGCCCGGCGCCGGGCCCCCCGGCACCAGCCCACCATCGGCACCGCCGGGCCCGCGCGGCAGGGGCGGGCACCCGTTCGCAGCAGCCGCCCGGGCGCCCGGCCGCTGGTGGAGCGCCCCCGAAGGCGCCGGGTTAGGCTCCCGGCGATGGACGGGACCCATGCCGTGTTCGCGGGCGAGGCGGTCGCCGACCCGCTGCCGAGCGTCGTGCACGGGCAGCCGGGCGCGGTGCTGCTGGTGCGCGTCACCGACGGCACGGTGCTGTTCGCCAACCCCCTCGCCGAGCAGCTCGCCCCCGACCTGGACCTGCCGTGCCCGGTGGACGAGTGGTCCCGCGTCGCCGGCCTGCGGGCCTCCGACGGCTCGGACCTGGCCGACCCCACCACCGGGGAGCCCGCCACCCCCCTGTCGCGCGTCGCCCGCGGCGAGCCCGTCCAGGGCGAGCGCGTCAGCGCCGCCCGCGGCTCCGACATGGCCACCGCCCGCGAGGCGCTGTGGGTCGTGGGCCTGCCGCTGACCGACACCCCCGTGGAGCAGCTCAGCAGCATGGCCCTGGTGGTGCTGCTGCCGCTGCGGGAGAAGGCCCTCGTCGACGGCGCCCGGGAGTCCGCCGAGCAGCTGCACAGCCGCGCCGTCCTGGCCAGCGACCTCGCCTTCACGATCTCCGACCCCACCCGGCCCGACAACCCCCTGGTGTGGGTGAACCCCGCCTTCCAGAGGGTCACCGGCTACGGCAGGGAGAAGCTCGGGCAGAACTGCCGGTTCCTGCAGGGCCCGCAGACCGACCGCGAGGCCGTGCGGCGCATCCGGGAGGCGCTGGAGGCGGGCGAGCCCGTCACCGAGCTGCTGCTGAACTACCGCGAGGACGGGACGGCCTTCTGGAACGAGGTCGTCATCTCGCCCGTGCACGACGCCCACGGCCGCATCACCCACCACGTCGGCGTGCAGTCCGACGTGACGCTGCGCGTGCAGGCCGAGCGCGAGCGCGACGCCGCCCTGGCCGTCGCCCGCGACGCCCGGCGCCGCCTGGAGTTCCTCTCCGAGGTCGCCGACGCCCTCTCGGCCGTGCTGGACCCCGAGACCGCGCAGGACATGCTGCCCTCGCTGGTGGTGCCGACGTTCGCCGAGTGGGCGTTCGCCACCGTCCTGGACCCCACCGGCCGCACCCGCCACGTCCGCGCCGCCCACGCGAACCCCGCGCACGCGGCCGACGCCGAGCGGTTCGCCCGCACGCAGGCCGCGCTGCTCGAGACGTCGGTGTCCATGCGGGTGCTGCGCGGCGAGCTCGGCCCCACCCTCGTGCAGGTCACCGACGCCGACGTGCAGCGCGGCGTCGGCGACCCGGGGACCACCGCCCTCATGCGCCGCCTCGGCCTGGGCAGCGCCCTCGTCGTGCCGCTGCGCGCCCGCGGGCAGGTCACCGGTGCGCTGACCCTGCTCAGCGGCCCCGACCGGCCGCCGTACACCGAGGACGACCTGCGGACCGCCACCGACCTGGGCGCCCGCGCCGGCGTGGCGCTGGAGAACGCGCGGCTGTACGCGCAGCAGCGGCGCTCCTCCGAGACGCTGCAGCGCAGCCTGCTGAGCCCGCCCACCGACGCCCCCGGCCTGGAGGTCGCCACCCGGTACATCCCCGCCGCGGAGGCCGCGCAGGTCGGCGGCGACTGGTACGACGCCTTCACCCAGCCCGACGGCTGCACGACCGTCGTCATCGGCGACGTCATGGGTCACGACGTGTCCGCCGCCGCCGCCATGGGCCAGCTGCGGACCTTCGTGCGGGCGCTGGCGTACGACCGCTCCGCGGCGCCGCGGGAGGTGCTGCACCGCCTGGACCACCTGCTGGAGGGGCTGGGCGTGACGACCCTGGCGACCGCGGTGGTGCTGCAGCTGGACGCGCGCTCCACCCCCGGGCACCGCGGGGTCCGCTGGTCCACCGCCGGGCACCTGCCGCCGGTGGTGGCCGCCCCCGACGGCTCGGTGGGCGAGCTGGACGGCGAGGGCCTCATCATCGGCCTGGGCACGTACCGCGACCGGGTGCAGCACGAGACGCAGCTGGCGCTGGGTTCCACGGTGCTGCTGTACACCGACGGGCTCGTGGAGCGCCGCGACCGCTCCATGGAGGAGCGGCTGGCGGAGCTGCACGTCGTGGTCGCGGAGCTGGCCGGCGCACCGCTGGAGGAGCTGTGCGACGAGCTGATCCGCCGGATGCTCCCCGACGGCAGCGACGACGACGTCGCCATCGCCGCCGTGCGCGTCCTGGCCCGCTGAGCGCCACCCCGCACCCGACCCCTCGATGATCAAGGAAGTTGCAACTTCCTTGATCACCGAGGGGTCGGGTCAGCGGGGGTCAGCCCGCCACCTCGCACCACACGCTCTTGCCCGAGGGCACCAGGCGCACCCCCCACGACTCGCTCAGCGCGTCCACCAGGTCCACCCCGCGCCCGGACTCCTCCCGCAACGAGGCGCGCCGGTGCTGCGGGCGCTCGCGGCTGCCGTCGCTGACCGACAGGTGCAGCACCCGCACCCGGCAGTCGACCACCGCCCGCACCGGCGGGGCGCCGTGGCGCACCGCGTTCACCGCCAGCTCCGACAGCAGCAGCAGCGCCTGCTCCAGCGCGCCCTCCTGGTGCACCCGGCACAGCTGCTCCCGCAGGAACCCGCGGGCCCGCCGGGCAGCGGACAGGTCGGCCGGCAGGGCCACCTCCGCTCTCGGCGTGACGTCGCACATGCGCTGCATCCTCGCCGCGCCCGGCCGCCCGCGCTCCCCGAGATCCCGGCACGGGGTTCCCAGCGGCGGGGCGGCGGTGGCAGGATGGGCCTCGCGCCGGCCGGGGCACGTGGAGGGGAAGACCACGAGTCCCGGTCGGCGTCCGTGCGCGAGGGGCCGGACGGGGACCTTTCCCCTACGGTCGGGAACGTGCCCAGCCCCACCAGCAGCCCGCTGCAGCGCGTCGTCGTCGTCCTGAACCCCAACAGCACCGGCGACGGCCCCGCCAACGCCCGCGCCCTGCGCGACGCGCTCGCCGCGCGCACCCCCGACCTGCCCGTGGAGCTCGTCGAGACCGAGCACGCCGGGCACGCCGAGCAGCTCGCCCGCGAGCACGTCGCCCGCCACCCCGGCGTGCTCGTCGTCTCCGCCAGCGGCGACGGCGGCTACCACGAGGTCGTCAACGGCGTCGTCGCCGCCGACCGCGCCGGTCACGACGGAGGCATGGCAACCGTGCTGCCCTCCGGCAACGCCAACGACCACGCCACCGCCACTCACGGCCGCCCCCTCGTCGATGCCATCGCCGAGGTCGCCGCCGGCGACGGGCACCCCGACCGCATGGACCTGCTGGAGGTGGACACCGGCGACGGCGAGCCGCGCGTGGCGCACTCCTACGTGGGCGCGGGCATCACGCCCGTCGCCGCGGCCGCCCTCAACGAGAACGACCTGGACGCGGTGAAGGAGAAGCTGCTGGTCGTCAGGGCGTTCTGGAAGTACCGGCCCATGACCGTCGAGCACGACGGCCGGGACGTGCGCATCGACAGCCTCCTGTTCGCCAACATCGACCGGATGGCGAAGTACGCGCACCTGTCCGACGACTCCGCACCCGACGACGGCCGCTTCGAGGTCCTGATGATCAAGCACCGCAGCAAGCTGCGGTTGCTGGCGGAGTTCGCCCGCGTGCTGCGCGGCCGGCACCGCGTGGAGTCGCGCAGCGAGCCGTACGAGTTCCGCACCCGCAACCCCATGCCGCTGCAGATGGACGGCGAGGTGCTGCCCGTGGCCGGCGGGGCGACGGTGCGGGTGCGGTGCCTGCCGCTGGCGCTGCGCACCGTGCGCTGAGGCCCCGGCTCAGCCGGCGGAGCCCCCGGCGGGCTCGGCGACCTCGGCGGGGCGGGCCAGGCGCAGCAGCGGCTCGGTGCTCAGCCGCTGCCACACCAGGTTCAGCCCCGCGGCGATCATCAGCAGCGACACCACGGCCAGCGGCCAGGCGTCCACGGCGAACGCCACGCACAGCACCAGCAGGCCGGGCACGGGCAGCAGCCCCGCCGGGACGCGGTTCCACCAGCGCGGCTGCAGCACCGAGGCCGCGTACCACCAGGCGACGGCCACGACGCGCTCGTCGGGGTGGCGCCGGCCCTGGCGGGCCAGGGCGAGCACGTCGCGCCGGTCGGCGGCCGGCAGGGTGCGGTAGGCGCGGATCGCCGCCGCGCGCCGCTGCGCGGGCAGTTCGGGAGCGGTGGTGCTCACGGGGACCTCCTGGGGACGTGCGGGTGCGGAGGGCATGGGATTCGAACCCATGAGGAAGGAGTGGGTACCTCCCTAGCGGTTTTCAAGACCGCCGCCTTCAACCACTCGGCCAGCCCTCCTCGCCGCGGCAGCCGCGGTGGTCCCAGTCTGCCACCCCGCGAATGACGCCCCGAGCACAGGATCACGACGTTGCGCAGGTGTCCATGACACGTTTCGTGACACTTCCCTGCACCGGACCTGCTCGTCTTCGGCGACTTCGCCTCCACCCCGGGCCCGTCGGGGTCATCGTCTTCTTCATCGTCCGCGGGCACCTGGTGTGCGGCAGCTGGCTCAGCGAGCCGCGCGTGCGCCCCTTCGCCGCCGAGCGCGCTCGGCGGCTCGTGCCGGGGCTGCTGGTGGTGCTGGTGCTCGTCGTGTTCGTGCTCGGCCCGCTGACCACCACGGCACCGGACTGCTCCAGCACGGCGGGGACGTGGGAGCACCTCGTGCGCAACCCGCTGGTGTTCCCCCACGCGAACCACCTGCCGGTCGCCTCCTCCGGCAACCCGTCCACGACGGTCAACGGCGTCCTGTGGACCCTGGGCGTGGAGGTGCTGGCCCACGCGCTGCTCGGCTTCGCGGGCTGGCGCGGCTGGTGCCGGAGAACGTGGCCGGCGGCCAGCTCGTGCCCGTGGCGCTGCTCCTGGAGCTCATCGCCTACTTCACCGCCACCGCCACCGCCACCGCCACCGCCACCGCCACCGCCACCGCCGCGGTGCGCGCGTGGGGTGGGCCAGGCCGATCACCGCCCTGGGGGACCCACCTGCGGCGCCTGCACCCACGGCTCCGTCGCGCAGCAGCCGCTCGTCGCGCACCTCGGCACGCGGGACGCCCCGGCGTGGTGGTTCGCCACCGTGCCGGTCGTGGCTGCGATGGCCTGCGGCTACGCCTCCTGGCACCTCGTGGAGAAGCGCGCCTTGCGCCGCCGCGCCGGCGGGCCGGCCCGCCCGGCTCCTCAGCGCCGGGCGGCCAGCGGGGCGAGCGCGCGGGCCAGGTCACGCGCCCGCGGCAGGTCGCGGGCCGCGGCCGGGCGGCGCACGGCCAGGACGCCCTCGCGGGGGGCGGGGTCGGTCAGGTCGAGGACCACGGCGCGCCCGTCCGCGATCATGGCGTCCAGCAGGCGCTCGGCGTCGGGCAGGGTCGCGACCGCCCGCGAGCGCAGCAGGTGCCCGACGGCCGTGGTGCGCGCCAGGCGCAGCAGCAGGGTCTCGTCGTCGAAGCGGACCAGCTCGGGGCGCCGCATCAGCAGGGAGGCCAGTGCGGTGACCTCGGCGGCGCTGGCGGGCTCGGGCGCTGCGGCGCGCGGGTGAGCGGGGGGACGGACGGTGGCGCGACGCGCGGGGGCGTTCACGGTGGCCTCCTCTCGGCGGGCGGGCGGCCCCGCCGGGGAGGTGGGGTGGGGGCCGCTCTGCTGAGGTTCTCGGCCGCTCCGGGGCCTTCCCCGATGGGCCGTTCGGGGGTCCCCGTCGACGGGCCGCGCCGGTGACGGCGGTCCGCACCGGGTGTGCTCGTGCTGGAGGATGGGGGTCGGGGCGGGGACGCCGGTCGGCGCACCCGGCCCCGGGCAGGCCCATCCCGCGAGAGGAACGAGGAACCCGCGATGACCACGAGCCCCGCCGCGAGCCCCGGCGAGCCCGACGCCCGCCTGCGCTACCGGCTGCTGACCGGCACCGACGACCGCGCGTTCTGCGAGAAGGTCAGCGCCGCACTGGCGGAGGGGTACGAGCTGCACGGCTCGCCCGCGCTGACGTTCGACGGCGAGCGCGTCGTCACCGCCCAGGCCGTCGTCCTGCCCGGCCCGAACACCCCCCGCTTCGTCCCCGTCAACGCCTGACGAACCCCCCTCCCGCGCGAACCCCCGCGGTGATCTTGCACGGTCGAGCGCTCAACCGTGCAAGATCACCGCGGGGGCGGCGGTGGGGGTCAGGACAGGGGCTGGGTGAGGTCGTAGACGGTCGTGCCGCCCACCGTGGTGGAGGAGAAGCTCTCCTGCACCCACGTGGCGATCTCGGAGGAACCGCCCCGGCCGCCGCCCATCCCGCCGCTGATGAAGTAGTGCACGTCACCGGCCTCCACCAGCGACTGGAACTCCGCCAGGGTCGGCGCCGGGTCGGAGCCGGAGAACCCGCCGATGCCCATCACGTCGGTGCCGCTGGCCAGCGCGTAGCCCGCCGAGGAGTTCGTCGAGGTCGTCGCCGCCGACCAGGTCGTGCCGGCCGCCTGCAGCAGCGCGACGAGCTCGTCGCTGACGTCCTGGCCACCGCCGACGGCCCCGCCGAACCCGCCGCCGGTGGGGGCGCCGCCGCCGAACCCGCCGCCGGTGGGCGCGCCGCCCGCTGCCGCACCGCCCCGCGCCGCGCCCGCCGCGGCACCGGGCGCGGCACCGGCCGCGTCGCCCCGCCCGGCGAACCCGCCGCGCGTCCCGCCCCCGGGCACCCCGCCACCGGGCATCCCGCCGCTGGAGGCGCCCTCCGGCCCCGCGGTCGGGATGGACCCGGTGTGCGGGGTCGTCACCGTCACCGCCGCGTACGCGGCCGGCCCGACCAGCGACAGCACCACGGCGGTGACCAGCGAGGCCACCACCAGCCGCGCCGGGCGGCGCAGCAGCAGACCCGCCGCGGCGAGGACCGCGAGCACCGCGACGACCCAGCGCAGCCACGGCGCGAAGTCCGGGGTGCGGGTCAGCAGCACCCACGCCCAGGCACCGGTGGCCAGGACGACCACCGCGAGCGCCACCCGGCCGGCGACGCGGTCGCGCCGACTCCACAGGGCGGCACCGCCGACACCGACCAGGGCGGCGATCCCCGGGGCGAGGGCGACCGTGTAGTACTGGTGGAACGTGCCCTCCATGAGGCTGAACGTCAGCGCGGTGACGACCGTCCAACCGCCCCACACGATCAGGGAGGCGCGCACCCGGTCGGTGCGGGGGCGGCGCCAGGTCACCACGACACCCGCCACGAGCAGCAGCAGCGCCGCGGGCAGCAACCACGAGACCTGACCGCCGACGCTGGAGCCGAACATGCGCAGCCAGCCGGCGTCGGCGCCGAAGCCCCCGCCACCCCCGCCGCCGAAGCCGCCGGTGGGCACCTCGGCACCGCCGGGCACCGCACCCCCGGTGGGCAGCCGGCCACCACCGGCCCCGCCGCCCTCGTTCCCGAACAGCCGGCCCAGGCCGTTGTAGCCGATGGCCAGGTCCCAAGCGGTGCCGTCGGTGGAACCGCCGATGTAGGGGCGGCTGCTCGCCGGCCACAGCCCGGCGACGAGGAACCACCACCCGGCGCTGACGACGACGGCCACCCCGGCGGCCAGCAGCTGGGCGACCCGGCGCACGAACCCGGTGGGCGCCGCCCACAGGTACGCCAGCGCCAGCGCCGGCAGCGGCAGCAGCGCCTGCGCGGTCTTGGTGAGGAACGCGAACCCGACGAGCACCCCGGCCAGCACGAGCCAGCGGGTGCGGGCGGCCTCCAGCGCGCGCACCACCGCGTACGCGGCGGCCACGAGGAGCAGCACCAGCAGCGCGTCGGGGTTGTTGAAGCGGAACATGAGCACCGCCACCGGCGTCAGCGCGAACGCGAGCGCCGCGACGAACGCGGCGACCGGCCCGGCGACGCGGCGCACCGCGCGGTGCAGCAGCGCCACCGCCCCGACGCCCATGAGGGCCTGCGGCACCAGCACGCTCCAGCTGGACAACCCGAACACCCGCGCGGACAGGGCCATCACCCACAGCGAGGCGGGGGGTTTGTCGACGGTGATGGTGTTGCCGGCGTCGGCGGAACCGAAGAAGAACGCCGTCCAGTTCTTCGTCATGGCCTGCACGGCGCCGGAGTAGAAGGAGTTCGCCCACCCGGAGGCGGACAGGTCCCACAGGTACAGGACCGCGGTCGCGGCGAGCAGCGCGCCGACCGCGCCCTTCTCGCGGCGGCTCCAGCGCCCCGTCGCCGGCGCCGGCGGTTCGGCGGAACCGCCGAGGGGCCGCCTGGTGGGGGTGGACGTGCCGGGCACGGGCATCTCTCCTGACTGGGAGGGGTGGGCGGCTGGGGAGGTCAGGTGGTGGTCGTGCTGCCGGTGCCGGGCAGCACCTGGGTCTGGCCCTGGGTCTGGTCCTGGGGCCACGTCTGCGAGGTGCCACCACCGGGTGCGGTGCCGCCGAACCCGCCGCCGGGCGGCTGCCCCGGGACGGTGCCGTCCTGCGCGGCCGGCTGGAGCTGCCCGGTGCCGGCCGAGGTCCCCGCCGTGGCGTGGCCGACGGCGAAGCCGCCGACGGCGCCGAGCAGGGTCAGGCCCGCACCGGCCGCGGCCAGCACCCAGCGCGAGCGCCACCGCGAGCGCCGCTGCGCCCCGTGCGGCGGCGGTGCCGGGAACCGGGTGGCGCCGGTCACCGGGGCGGGCCACGGCGCACCGGCCGCCGGCCCGGCCCACGCGGGCGGCACGGGTGGCGCGGGCGCCCGGTGCGCCACGACCGCGCTGCCGTTCACCGTCCCGTTCACCGTCCCGTCCACCGGGCCGCCCACCGGCCACCGGCGCGCCCCGTCGTCCCGGATCTCGTCCACTGCTCCCCCTCTGGTCACGGTCCGCACCACCATCGGTGCGCGGGGTGGGGACGAGCGGTCAACGGGCTGTGGCGACGCTGTGAGGTGGGCCGCTGCGCCGCGAGGACCTGGGGTAGCGTCGGAGCCCCGCCGCCCCACGACCCGAGCGAGTCCCGTTGCCCCACGCCTTCCGCGCCGTCGTCGTCCTGCCCACGTACGACGAGGCCGGCAACATCGCCGCGATGCTGCAGCGGCTGCTGGACTCCCCCGCGGAGCCCGACGTCCTCGTCGTGGACGACTCCTCCCCGGACGGGACGGGCGAGATCGTGCGGCGCATCGCCGCCGGGCTGCCCGAGGGCCGGGTGCGGCTGCTGACCCGCACGGTGAAGGACGGCCTGGGCGCGGCCTACCGCGCCGGGTTCGCGGAGGCGCTGAGCACCGGCGACCACGACGTGGTGGTGCAGATGGACGCCGACGGCTCCCACCCGGTCGAGGTGCTCCCGCGGATGCTGGACGAGCTCGCCGCGGGCGCCGACCTGGTGCTGGGCGCGCGCTACGTGCCCGGTGGCGCCCTGGACGACGCCTGGCCGTGGTACCGCAAGGCGCTCTCGCGGGGGGCGAACACCTACGCGCGGGTGCTGCTGCGCGCGCCGGTGGCGGACCTGACCGGCGGGTACAAGGCGTGGCGCGCGGACCTGCTGCGCTCGCTGGACCTGCGCGAGCTGACCGCGGCGGGGTACGCCTTCCAGATCCAGACGACGCTGGCGGCGCTGCAGCGCGGGGCCACCGTGCGGGAGGTGCCGATCCTGTTCACCGAGCGCACGGCGGGCACCTCGAAGATGTCCGGGGCGATCATCACCGAGGCGATGGGGGCGGTGTGGCGGATGCGCCGGCACGGCCCGTCGGGACGCCCACCCCGCCCCTGACGGCCTGTCGCCGTTGCTCGCCGGAGCGTGATCTGCCAGGGTCGCTCTGGCGGTGGGGGACGTCGCGCCCGGTCGGGGGTCCGGTGCGCTCGAGAGACCCCGCCAGGACATCAGGGCACGGACGAGGCGGGGGGCTGCGTGGCGGACGACGACGCCGTCGCCCAGTTGCTCGACCTGGCCCGGGACATCTTCGGGACACCGGTGGCGGCGCTGGTGCGCACCGGGCCACCCGGGCAGCGGCCGCTCGTGGAGCAGGCCTCCAGCACGCTGGACCCGCGGGCCACGGCCCGCCTGCTGGAGCGCGAGGACCTGCTGCGGGCCGCGCCGGCGGTGGACGTGCTGCGTCCGGACGGCACGCCGGGCGGCCGCCTGCTGGGCGCGCCGGCCGCCGACGCCGAGCCGCTGGGTTCCCGGCAGGTGGAGGCCCTGAACGTCGTGGCGGCCCTGGTCGCCGGGGTCCTGCACCACCGCGACCGGCGCCGCGACGAGCACCGGGGGCGGCTGGCGTCCCTGGACGCCCTCGTGGAGGGGCGGGGCCGCAGCACCGTGCTGCAGCCCGTCGTGGACCTGCGCACCGGTGACGTGGTGGGCGCGGAGGCGCTCAGCCGCTTCACCGGTGAGGACGGCTACCCGCGCGGGCCCGAGCAGGTGTTCGCCGACGCCCGGTCCGCCGGAGCCGGCGTGCGGCTGGAACGCGCTGCCTTGGCCTCCGCGCTGGCGCTGCTGCCGGTGCTGCCCGCCGGGGCGTACCTGAGCGTCAACGCCTCCGCCGAGGCGCTGGTGGACCCCGCCACCCACGAGGTGCTGCTGGCCTCGCGGCCGGAGCGCATCGTCGTGGAGGTCACCGAGCACGACCCCGTGGCCGACTACGCGGCGCTGGCGGAGAACACCGCCGCGCTGCGCGCCGGGGGTCTGCGGCTGGCCGTGGACGACGCCGGGTCCGGGTTCGCGAGCCTGCAGCACGTGCTGCACCTGTCGCCCGACGTGGTGAAGCTGGACATCGCGTTCGTGCGCGGCATCGACGCCGACCCCGCGCGCCGCGCCGTGGCCCGCGCCCTGGTGGGGTTCGCCTCGGAGGTGGGCTCGACGATGGTCGCCGAGGGCGTGGAACGCCCCGGGGAGCTGGCGGTGCTGCGCGAGCTGGGGGTGCACTGCGCGCAGGGGTACCTGCTGGGCCGCCCGGCGGTGCCGCCGCTGCGCCTCGCGCGGCCGGACGACACGACCACGTTCCTGCTGCCCGCCCAGCCCCGCGACCCCTGACCCCCCTACCCCCCCTCCTGCGGTGATCTTGCACGCTTGAACGCTCAACCGTGCAAGATCACCGCAGGAGGGGGCGGCGGGAGGGGGCGGGGACGCCGACGGCCCCCGCCGCGGGTGCGACGGGGGCCGTGACGACGCCGGGCGGGCCGGGCCTCAGATCGTGACGATGCTGAGCTTCCCCTTGCCGTAGCGGGCCACCTTGACGTCCAGGTCCAGGCGGCTGCCCGTGCTCGTGGCCCACTGGGTCACGTCCGGGCGCAGGACCTCGCCCGGGGCGTAGGCGGCGTGCAGCTTCAGGTGCGGAGCACCCTCCACGTTGAACAGCGAGGCCATGATGTTCAGGACCTCGTTGGCGTTGACGCGCAGCGCCTCCGACAGTTCCCCGTCCTCGATCGCGGCCTCGCTGGCCCCGGGGGGCAGCAGGCCGATCGAGGCGCCGGCGTGGGCCGCCAGCGCGAAGTCGAACACCGCGACGGCCGCCGAGCGCAGGTGGTCGTCGACGTACAGGCCGACCGCCGCACCGGGCTTGCCGCCCACCGGGCACGGGGTGCCCGGGGAGACCTCGACCTCGCGGCCGAGCAGGTCCTCCAGCAGGTTGCGGATCGCCAGGTTCGACGGCAGCGGGCTGGAGTCCATCGTCACCGCGGGCCGCTCGGCCGCCGGGGCCGGGGCGGGAGCCGCGGCGACCGCACCGCCGCCGTTCAGGACGGGCGACAGGGCCGCGGCGAACGCCTCGGGCGTGAACGGCTTGGCGATGAGGAACAGCGCGCCGGCGGCGGCCGCCTTCTCCCGCATCTCCTCCGAACCCTCGGAGGTGACGAAGCCGAACGGCACGTCGAGGCCGGAACCACGCAGGTTCTGCAGCATCTCGTAGCCGGAGGCCTCAGGCATGTTCCAGTCCGACAGGACGATGTCGGGGTTCTCGGCGCGGACCGCCTCGAAACCCTCCTTGCCGTTCTCGGCCTGGACCACGTCGACCCAGTCGAAACCGGCCTGACGCAGGGTGCGGATGACGATCTGCCGCATCACGCGACTGTCGTCCACCACGAGGGCCTTCACGTCACGCCCCCGATCCGGACAGCCACACGATGAAGGTGATCCAGTTCCCCTGCCAGTTCGCGTCCAGGCGGGCCGCGCAGCGGCTGTTGGAACGCGGCAGCGGCGGCGCCTCGGCGATGGCGGGCAGGCCGAGGGCGCCGGCGTCCGGCACCAGGGCCTTGATGTTGCCGCCGATGATGTTGGCGACCTCGCCGAGCGCGTCGTACACGTCGTCGTCGCCCAGGTCGGCCTCGTCCTCCTGCAGGAGGGCGGCGGCCAGCGCCTTGGTGGCAGCCTTCTGGACCAGGACCGTCACCAGGCCGGGGCGGGCGCCGGAGATGCCGACGCTCGCGCACAGCAGCGGGGCGGGGACCTCCTGCGGGTCGAACGCCGGCAGCAGGGGCTCGACGTGGCCGAAGTACGACTGCCACATCTGGTCCACGATCTGCGCGAGGGCGTCGTCCTCGACGTAGTCGCCGACCTGCTCGAACTGCTCGATCTCCTGCGTCATGCCGTCACCTCCGGCAGAAGGCCCAGCAGGGCCAGCTTCTCCTCCAGCGCCTCCACGGTGAAGGGCTTGATCAGGTACTCGTGGGCACCGGCGGCGAGCGCGCGGACGATCTGCCCGTGCTCGGCCTCCGTGGTGACCATCATGATGCTCAGGGAGCGGTACTCGCGGACGGCGCGGACCTGGGTGACGAACGTCAGCCCGTCCATCACCGGCATGTTCCAGTCGACCGTCGCCAGTTCGGGCAGCGGGCCCTCCTGGAGGACCTTCAGCGCCTCTGCGCCGTCGGCCGCTTCCACGGTCTCGTACCCCAGCTTGCGCAGCGCGCCTGCGATGATCTTCCGCATGGCGCGGGAGTCGTCGACGACCAGTGCCTTCATGTTCCTGTCCTCTCAGTTCTTGGGGCGGTGGACGGAGACCCGTCCGATGAGTTGGCGTTCCCAGTTGTCGTCGACGCCCAGGGTGGTTTCGGCGCCTCCCAGGAAGAGGTAGCCGTCCGGTTTGAGGGCCCTGCGGACCCGGCCGAGGATGTCCCGCTTCGTGGCGAGGTCGAAGTAGATGAGCACGTTGCGCAGGAACACCACGTCGAACTGGCCGAGCGCGGCGAAGCTGCTGGTGAGGTTCAGCTGCTGGAACCGCACCATCTGGCGGATGTTCGCGTTCACCTGCCAGTTCATGCCGGTCCGCGTGAAGTGCCGGACCAGCATGGGGGCGGGCAGGCCCCGGTTGACCTCCAACTGGGAGTACGTCCCGGCCTTGGCCTTCTCCAGGACCTCCGAGGAGAGGTCCGTGCCGAGGATCTCCGCGCGCCACCCCTCGGCGATCAGGGAGTCCTGCAGCCCGATCGCCAGGCTGTAGGCCTCCTGACCGGTGGAGGAGGCCGCCGACCAGATCCGCACCGAGCGGGTGGAGGCGCGCGACTGCTTCAGCGCCGGCACCACCGTGGTGGAGAACGCCTGGAACGGGGCGCCGTCGCGGAACCACGACGTCTCGTTCGTCGTCAGCGCCTCCACGATCGCGACCTGCGTGCGCCGGTCCGGGCGCAGGCGCACCCCGTCGACGTAGGCGTTGACGTCCGCGGCCCCGGCCGCGCGCGCCAGCGGCACGAGCCGCGACTCGACGAGGTACTCCTTGCCCTTCTCCAGGACGATCGCGCTCTCCTTGCGGACGAGCGTGCAGACCCACTCGAAAGCCGTGGGGGTCAGAGCCATGTCACCACCTGCCAGTAGTGGGTCGGGCCGCTGCCGCGGCGGTGCGGTTCGCCGGCGGTGCCGCCGGCGCGAGGACGCCCACCCGGCCCGCGCCCGTGGCGGGGACGGCGGAGCGGACAGGAGCGTGGGGCAGTGCCGCGCGGGCACCGCCGAGACGACGAAGCAGGGCGTCGGGGATCGCGCCCAGCGGCAGGACCTCGTCGGCGATGCCCTCGCGGGCCACCGCACCGGGCATCCCCCACACGACGGAGGTGGCCTCGTCCTGGACGACGACCTGCCCGCCGGCCGCGGCGACGGCCTTGCAGCCGAGCTTTCCGTCGGAACCCATGCCGGTGAGGATCAACGCGAGCAGGTCCCCGCCGAACGCGGCCACCGCGGAGCGCACCATGACGTCCACGGCCGGCCGGCAGAAGTTCTCCGGCGGTCCCTGCTGCAGCTTCACGACGAGCGCGGTCCCGCGCCGCACGACCTCCATGTGGAAGTCGCCGGGCGCCACGTACACGGTGCCGGCCACGACGTCCTGGCCGTCGACGGCCTCCACGACGTTCAGCGCGCTGACCTTGTCCAGGCGCTGGGCGTACATGCGGGTGAACACCGGCGGCATGTGCTGGGTGACGAGGACGGGCACGCCCAGGCCGGCGGGCAGCTTGGCCAGCACGCTGGACAGCGCCTCGGGCCCGCCGGTGGAGGAACCCACGACCAGCGCGCGCGGCGTCCCGACGGCGCCGGTGCGCGAGCGCACGGCGACGGGCGCGGCGGGGGCCGCGGCACGGGCGCCGGTGGCCGCGGGCGGTGCGGCGACCCCCGGGACGAGCGCCTTGATCTTGGGGATGAGCTCGGCGCGCACCGACTCCATGGACTCGCTGACGCTGCCCACGTTGGCGGGCTTGGTCACGTAGTCGGAGGCGCCGGAGGACAGCGCCTCCAGGGTGGCGCTGGCACCGCGCTCGGTGAGCGTGGAGAACATGACGACGGGGAGCCGGCGGTCGAGGCGGCGGATCTCCTTGATCGTCTGCAGGCCGTCCATGACGGGCATCTCGATGTCGAGCGTGACCGCGTCGGGCTTGAGCTGCTGGATCTTGTCGAGGGCGACCTTGCCGTTGGGGGCGGTGCCGACGACCTCGACGGCGGGGTCGGAGGCCAGGACGTCGGTGACGATGCGCCGCACGACCACGGAGTCGTCGACGACCAGGACGCGGATCTTCTCGCGCACGCTGCACCCGGCCCTTCGCTCGGCGCGCCCCCGGTGGGCGGCTCACTACTCCATCGGCGCGAGCGGGCGAACCTTGAACCCCGCACCCCGTCCCGGCGCAGAACGCGCCGGGACGGGGCGGACGAGGGGTGGGCGAGGGGTGCGGGTGGTGTCAGCGGGGGGCGGGAGCGCGGCGGCGCAGCAGGGCCAGGACGAGCGCGGCCGCCCCCAGGACCAGGCCGGCGGCACCCAGGGCGCGGGCCGTCCCGTCCGCTCCGGACGTGCCGGAGGTCCCGGACGTGCCGGACGGGGCCGCCGCGGCGACGGCGGTGGCGTCCTCCCCGGCGGCGGTCGAGGCGTGGGTGCCGTGCCCGGCGGCGGCGGTGGTGGTGAACTCCGGTGCGGGGCTGTCGGGCTCGGCCGCGCCCTCGTCGGCGACCTGCGACCAGTCGGCCACCTCGCCGTCGGCGTACGTCTGCACCGCCGGCAGCACCACGCGGGTGCCCTGCGCCGGCAGCGGGCCGACCTGCAGGTCGAACTCCTGGAACTGCCCCACGGCGATCCCGGCGGTCCCCGGCTCGGCGGTCCAGGTGACGCTCAGCGGCGCCTGCGTGATCGTGGTGCCGGAGACCTCGACGGGCTCGGGCAGCGGGCCCTCCTGCACGGTCGCCGTCCAGCCCGGGACGGGTTCGACGGCGACGTGGGTGAAGGGCGTGCCCGTGGGCAGCGCGACCTGCAGCGAGGTGGTGGCGGCCGTGTCGGACTCGTTGGGCACGCGGAAGGTCACGACGCTGTAGGAGCCGGCGGCGGTGACGTCGGGCACGGCGCGCACGTGCGCGCCGGCGGGCAGGGCCGAGGCGAGCAGCAGGGCGGCGGCGCCGGCGGCGGGGACCAGCACCCGCACGGGCAGGGACGGGCGGGCGGGCAGGGTGGAGCGCAGGGTGGAGCGCACGGGGTTCCTCCGGGTGGTCTCTAGCGGGTGGTCGTGGCGGGGGCGAGCCCCGCCGGGGGACCACGGCGCGCCACCCGGCGCGCGACGACGGAGCGCGGGCGCGCCGCGACGACCACCGGTACCGGCGCCACCGGCAGCAGCACCGGCACCCGCAGCACGGCGAGCACCACGGCCCGCAGCGGCTGCAGCCACGCCCACAGGGACCACACGGCCCGCTCGCCGTGGGCCAGCACGAGGGCCGCGGCGAGCGTGGCGACGGCGTGGGCGAGCAGCATCGGCACCGGCGAGCCACCGCCGGGCGCGTGCTCGAGGGCACCGGCCGCCAGGGGCACCCACTCCTGGTGGTGCCCGTGGGAGGGCACGTCGACCGTGTCGGCGGCCAGGGCGCGCAGCGCCGCGTGCAGCGCGACCTGCCCGGCACCCAGCGCGATCAGCAGGGCGGGAGCGGACAGGCGCCGGCCGGTGAGGGTGAAGGCCGCGCAGCCGGTCAGGGCGCCCAGGGCCAGCAGGACCAGCGAGGGGGGCAGCTCCTCACCGCCGGCGACGTGCGCCAGGGAGGCGAGCGCGACGACGGTCAGCGCCACGAACCCCGCCCGGGCCAGGCGCACCGCACCCCTGGCCGGCGACTGCACGGCGACACCGTACCCACCGCTCCTGAGCGCCCCACCCGCTCCCCCCACCCCTCGGACCCGCGGTGATCATGCACTGTTGAGCGCTCAACAGTGCATGTACACCGCGGGTCCGGGGGGGGTGGTCAGGCGCCGAAGGCGGCGTGCCAGGGGCGCAGCAGCACCTCGCGCGTCTCCGAGGCCAGCATGTCGGCGACCACCTCGGCGTGCACCACGCCGCTCACCACGTTCCACAGCCCGCTCGCCCCGTCCGAGGCGTCCAGGCCCCCGGCCCGGAACGCGCGCACCGCCAGCAGCTGCGCGACGGCCGCCGTGCGGACCCGTCCGGACAGGTGCACCGCCCACGAGGCGTCGTGCACCGCGCTCGCCCACTCCCCGCCCCCGGCGCGGTGGGTGCCCGCCACCGCGCGCAGGCACGCCCGGTCGGTGCCGTCCAGGCGCGAGAGCCGCTCGAGGACGGCCCGCACGCCCGCCTGCGCCTGGCCCAGGTCCTCCGGCACGGACGGCAGCGGGGCCAGGTCCCGGGCGGCGTGCAGGTAGGGGGCGACCAGCAGCCGCCGCACCCCGTCGGGCAGCCGGTCGCCGAGGTAGGCGGACACGGCGGCGTCGGCCAGGACGTCCGCGGCGCGGCCGGCGGTCTCGGTGCGCAGCCGGGGCCCGCCGTCCAGGGGGGCGCTCCACGTCCAGTCGAAGACGTCGTGGTGCACCAGGCGCACCAGGGCGTCGGCGTCGGCGATCGTGGAGGCCTGCAGCACGCGCAGCACCCCCGTCTCCACGCGCGGGCCCACGACGTCCTCGGCGAACACCCCGCCGGCCAGGCCCTCGGCGACCTGGTTCAGCACGTCGGTGATCTGCGGCGCCGCCCGGGAGGCCTCGCGCACCGTGCGCCACGCCCGGGCGCGGGCGTCGGCGTCGTGGTGGGCGGCCAGCACGTCCACCTCGCGCGGGCCGCAGTCCAGGGCGCGCAGCAGGACCTCGGCGGCCGAGTCACCCGCCGGCAGGCGCACCAGGTCGAACCCGAGGACCGGTGAGCTCACGAGCGAGTACTGCATGGTGGTCGCCTCCAGGCTGCCGCGGCGACGCCGCCCGGCCGGGTGGCGCGTCCCCACCCTGGACCGGGTGGTGTCCCGCCACCCTGACACCGCGTGTCGGCGCTCACCACGCGCCGTCACACGTACGGGTGCGTGCCACCCCCGGGACGGCGCACGCGGCGCAGCCGCGCTGCTGCGTCGGGGGGACGGCCGGGCGGGGCGGTCGTACCGTCGGACCATGGCAGGCCGGGGCGCGCCGGACGGGCGCGAGCGGGACCACCGCCCCGCGGGCGGTCCGCAGGAGCACGCGGACCACGAGGAGCACGGGGACCACGGGGAAGGGCCCGGCGGGGACCGGGACGAGGGCTGGGCGGCGTGGCTGCTCCTCGTGGCGGCGGCCGCGCCGGTGCTCCTGGCCGCGGAGGGGTGCCGGCGCTTCCTCGCCGGGGCCCGCGACCAGGAGAACTTCGGCTGGCGCTCCGGCGACCTGTTCGGCACCGACGAGGCCGCGGACGGTGCGGCGGCCCTGGACCTGGCGGACCGCTGGCCGGCGATGCTCGGCACGGTCCCCGCGGGCACCGCGCTGCTGGCGTCGGTGGTGGGGCTGCTGGCCCTGACGGGCGCGGCGCTGGCGGGGCGGCCGGGGTGGCTGGCCCCCGGGCGCCGGCAGCGCTGGGCCGGGGTGGCGGTGGCGGTGGTGGTCGTGCTGGGTGCGCTGGGGCTGGCGGCCGGCTCGCTGGTGACGGTGTCACGCTCCGGGCAGGACGAGGCGGGCCTGCCGTCCTTCGTGCTGGACACCTGGGGGTGGCTGGAGGCCGGCGTCCCGCTGGGCACGGCGCTGCTGTCGGCGGTCCTGGCGGGGCTGTGCGGGGCGGTGCTGCTGCGCACCGGGGAGCCGCCGGCAGCTCCCGTGCGCTCCCCCGCCGCCGGGCCGGCACCGCTGCACGAGCCCTCCCCCGAGCCCGAGCCCCAGCCGCGGTCCCGGCCCGAGCCCCGGCCCGAGCCCCGGCCCGAGGTGGCACCGGTGGTCCCGGCCCGGCGGGGGGAGCGCACCACCGGGGCGGTGGAGGGCCCACCCCGGCCGAGCTCTGAGGACCTCGCCCTCTACCGGCGCCCGCAGCGGGTGCGCGGAACACCCCACCGCGGCGGCGAGGCGCACTAGCGTCGTGGTGTGGCACACCGCGACGCCCCGGCCCCGGCGGAACCCGCCGCCACCGCCCCCACCGGTCCGGCGCGCCGGTCCCGGCGCCCGGGGGCGTGGGGCGGCTGGGCGCTGACCGCGGCGGTCGCCGTCCCGCCCGCGGTGTGCCTGGAGACGGCCCGACGCGTGCTGGACGGCTCCCTGGACACCACGTTCGGGCTGGTGGACGCCGCCACGGGGATGCTGAACGGCCCGCAGGGCCAGGCGAGCGCCACCTCCGCGCAACTGCTCGCGGAACGCTGGTCGCTGCTGTGGCAGCTGCAGCCGCCGCACGTGCCGCTGCTGGCGGGCGCGCTGGGGACGGTGGTGCTGGCGGCGCTGGTGCTCGCGGGCCGCCCCGCGGCGGTGGTGCCCCGCGCGGGGGCGCGCTGGGCCGCGACCGCGGTCGCCGGGTGCACCGCGCTGGCGGCCCTGGCGGCGCTGGCCGGGTTCGTCGCCCAGGTGGCCGGGCTGCTCCCGCGGGGGACGTGGCTGGTGGGCACGCCGTTCCTCTCGCACGGCACCGCCGCGGGGGTGCTCGTCCTGACGACCGCGCTGGCGACGGCGGCGGCGCTCACGCTGCTGCGGGCCCCCGGCGAGGCGGAGGACGAGACCGACGACGACCCGGAGGACGAGACCGGGGACGAGGAGGGCGGGGTCGTTCCCGCGCAGACCGCCGCACCGGGTCCCGCGCCGACCCGCGACCCGGCCCCGGACCCCGCCGTGCGGGAGCACGCCTCGCCCGTCCCCGCGGAGCACCGCGCCGAGGGTCCGCCCCGGGTGCGCGAGGGGGAGCTGGCGCTGTACCGCCGTCCCCGCTGACGGTCCGGGCCGCGCGTCCTCCCCCGGTAGCAGGCGCGTCTCCCGCTGCGGGGCGACGCGCGGGGCGGGCGGGGCGGGTCAGGATCGCGGCATGGACGACGAGGACACCACCACCGTCTGCCCGAGCTGCGGCACCGCGTTCGCGAGCCCGGCCGCCACCCTGGACCAGGCCGGCGTGCACCGGACCGTGCGCGTCTGGTTCACCGAGCAGACGTGGGACACCGGCGAGACGACCCGCCGGGCGTACGGGCAGTACCTGGTGGAGAACGGCGGGGAGGCGGTGGGGCGGTCCAGGTTCGTCGCCGACCTGGCCCGCCTGGGGGTGCTGGAGCGACCCGGCCCGGACGGCGCGACGGTGCTGGTCTGCCCCTGAACCGCGGCGCGCTCCCGGGCCGCTGCCGCGCCCGGGAACGCCGCAGGCCCCCCACCGGTGCGGTGGGGGGCCTGCGGGGGCGGGCGTCAGGCGGTGGCCGCGCCCTCGATCTCCAGCGCCTTGTCGACGTCGAGGACGAGCAGCAGCGCGTCGTCGAGCTTGTAGGCACCGCGGATCAGCTCGCGGATCGGCCCGGACAGCGTGTCCGGCGGCGGCTCGAAGGTCGCGTCGGCGGCCTCGATGACCCCGCCGATGGAGTCGACCAGCAGGCTCCAGACCTCCTCGGCGGCGCGCACCACGACGTTCATCGCGGCCTGGCCCTCGGCGCGGTCGGGCATGCCCAGCCGGCGGCGCAGGTCCAGCGCGGTGACGACCTGACCGCGCAGGTTGATCAGGCCGGCGACCGCGCGGGGCGCCAGCGGGGCGGGCGTGCGGGGCTGCTCGGTGAGCACCTCCTGCACGCGTCGGACCTCCACGCCGAACAGGTGTCCGGCGAGGGTGAAGGTGGCGTACTGCGTCGACACGTCAGACCCCCAGTCGAGAGGAAGCGGCAGCGAACTCGTTCTGAGCCTGCTCGGAGAAGAAGTTCGGGTCGGCCGCGAGGATCGCCGCGCGGACGTCCAGCAGTTCCGTGACGCGGTCGCGGATGACCGCCGAGCCGACCAGGCCGGCGTCGTCGATGTCGCTGCGCGCGTCCTGGCCCGACACGATGTCGACGATCTCGTCGACGACGATCGCGACGGAGCGGCCGCGGGCCGAGTACACGACGCCGGGCAGCGAGGTGAGCTCCGGCTCGTCGAAGCCGCGCATGCTGCCCAGGTGGTTGGACAGGCGCACCAGCGGCAGGATCTCGCCGCGGTAGCGGACGACCTCGCGGCGCCCGACGCGCTCGATGGAGTCGGTCTTGAACTCCTCCAGGCGCGTGACGACGTCCAGCGGGATCGCGACCCGGCGGTCGTCGCCCAGGCCGACGACCAGCAGGCGCTGGCCCTCGCCGGTGGCGGCGGCGGTCGCGGCGGCCTCGGCGGCCACGTGCTCCAGGCCGTCGGCGCGCATGGTGCGCCGGGCCAGCGACTGCACGTCCAGGATCAGCGAGACGCGGCCGTCGCCGGCGATGGTGGCGCCCGCGTAGGTGCCGATGCCCTTCAGCGCCCCGGAGAGCGGCTTGACGACGATCTCCTCGGTGTCCAGGACGCGGTCGACGACGAGGCCGAAGCGGCGCCCGTCGCACTCCAGGACGGCGATGACGAGCTTGCTGGAGACCTCCACGCCGGCGGGGCGCTGCAGCTCCAGCGCCTCCTCCAGGCGGATCAGCGGCAGCAGCGCGCCGCGCAGGCGGTAGACCTTCGCACCGCCGACGTCCTCGATGGCCTTGGCCATGCGCTCGGCGTCCAGGCTGACGAGCTCGAGCAGGTTGACCTGGGGCATGGCGTAGCGCTGGCCGGCGCACTCGACCGTCAGGGCCGGCACGATCGCCAGGGTCAGCGGGATGCGCAGGCGCCAGACGGTGCCCGCACCGGGGGTGGACTCGACGTCGACGGAGCCGCCGATGCGCTCGATGTTCGTCTTGACGACGTCCATCCCGACGCCGCGGCCGGAGACGTTGGTGACCTTCGCCGCGGTGGAGAACCCGGGCAGGAAGAGGAACTGCAGGATGTCGTTGCTGGTCAGGCCCTCCAGCTTGGCGGCGGAGACCAGGCCCTTCTCGACGGCCTTGGCGCCGATGACGGCCGGGTCGATGCCCTTGCCGTCGTCGCGGACCTCGACGACGACCTGGCCGCCCTCGTGCGCGGCGCGCAGCTTCAGGGTGCCGACCTCGTTCTTGCCGGCCGCGCGGCGCACCTCCGGCGGCTCGATGCCGTGGTCGACGGCGTTGCGGACGATGTGGGTCAACGGGTCCTTGACCGCTTCCAGCAGGGTGCGGTCGAGCTCGGTCTCGCCGCCCTCCATCTCCAGCTTGATCTTGCGGCCCAGCATGTTGCCGAGGTCGCGCACGACGCGCGGCAGCTTCGACCACAGGTGGTCGATGGCCTGCATGCGGGTGCGCATGACGCTCTCCTGCATCTCGCTGGCCACCAGGTTCAGGCGGTGGCAGGCGCGGGTGAGCTCCTCGTCGCGCAGCCCGGAGGCGCGCTGGAGGATCTGGTTGCGGGCCAGGACCAGCTCACCGGCCTGGCGAACCAGGGACTCCAGCAGCTCCACGTCCACGCGGATGGTCGCCTCGGCGGCGGACGCCTTCTCGGGGGCGGCGCCGGCGGGGGCGGCACCACCGGCGGGAGCGGCGGGGACGGGGGCGGGGGCCGCGGCGGGGACCTCGGCCACCGGTGCGGCGACCTCGACGACCGGGGCCGGCTCCTCGGCGACCGTCTCCTCGACGGCGGGGGCCTCGGCCTCGGCCGGCTCCTCGACGACCGTCTCCTCGACGGCGGGGGTCTCGGCCTCGACCGGCACCTCGGCGGCGGGGGTCTCGAGGACCGGCGCCTCGACGACCGGGGCGGGGGCCTCGACCATCGGGGCCGGGGCCTCGGAGGAGACCTCCACGCCCGCGCCGTCGGCGGGCGGCAGCACCGGCTCCTCGCCGTCCAGGACGGCGCGGATCGCGGTGACCACCTGGTCGACCTCGACGGACGCCTCGGCGCCGTTCTCCTCGATGGAGGACAGCAGCGCGCGGATCGTGTCGACCATGCGCAGCAGGACGTCGGTGGTGACCGGGGTCATGACGAGCTGGCCGTCGCGCAGGCGGGCGAGCAGGTTC
The DNA here is from genome assembly GCF_050871845.1 of Kineococcus arenarius subsp. arenarius. Taxonomy (NCBI): domain Bacteria; kingdom Bacillati; phylum Actinomycetota; class Actinomycetes; order Kineosporiales; family Kineosporiaceae; genus Kineococcus; species Kineococcus arenarius. The sequence continues at coordinate 48,009 of NZ_JBJLSE010000007.1, read as the reverse complement.
TCACCGACGTGGGCGACCGACTCCAGGCGGGAGAACGCCAGGAAGCCGCTGGTGCCCTTGATGGTGTGGATGGTGCGGAAGACGCTCGCCAGCAGCTCGCGGGAGCCGGGCTGCTGCTCCAGCGCGACGAGGTCGGAGTCCAGCTGGTCCAGGTTCTCGTAGCTCTCGACGAGGAACTCCTGGACGATCTCGTCCATGTCGTCCACGTGGCACTCCCGCTTCTCGCGTCGGTGCGGCCCGGTCGGGCCGCGGCATCCTGCTCACAGTGCTCATCGGCAGGTCGGGCCCCGAGCTGAAACGTCACCCGCCCGGCGGGTCCTCGACGTGGAGGTCCCCACGACGCAGGACGCCGGCCCCCCCGAGGGGGACCGGCGTCCTGCGTCGTGCCGAGCTCAGCCGGCGTTGAGCCGGGACAGGGCCGTCTGCACGAGCGTGATGAGGCTGTGCTTGGTCGCGGCCTTGCTGCGCGCGTCGGTGTAGACGAACGGCACGTGCTCCGGCACCGCGAGGGCCTCGCGGACGGAGTTCAGGTCGTGCTGCGCCACGCCGTCGAAGCAGTTCACCGCGACGACGAACGGGATGCCGCGGGACTCGAAGTAGTCCACGGCCGGGAAGCACTGGTCGAGGCGGTCGGTGTCGACCAGCACGACCGCGCCGATGGCGCCCTTCACCAGGTCGTCCCACATGAAGAGGAAGCGGTCCTGGCCGGGGGTGCCGAACAGGTACAGCCACAGGTTGCCCGGCAGGGCGATGCGGCCGAAGTCCATGGCGACGGTGGTGGAGGTCTTGCGGTCGGAGTTCAGGCCCGCGTCGTCCACGCCGACCGAGTGCTCGGTCATCGCGGCCTCGGTGCGCAGCGGCTCGATGTCGGAGATCGACCCGATGAAGGTCGTCTTGCCGACGGCGAACCCGCCGGCCACGACGATCTTGACGACGGTGGGCGGGGCGATGGGCTCCGTGGCGGTTCCCCCGGCAACAACGCCTGGCGCGGGGGTGCTCACGTCAGAGCGAGGAAATGCCATTGAGAACACTCTCCAGGACGCTGATGGTGGTCGCGGGTTGGGGGGAGGTGGCCAGCGTGAGGCCGTGGACGCGGATCTTCCCCGACGCGGCGAGATCGCTCACCACGACGCGGACGACACCGACGGGCAGGTGGACGTGGGCGGACAGCTCGGCGATCGACAGGTACGAGGTCCTGGTGAGTTCCAGGATCTTCCGCCGTTCCGGGGTCATGCCGACCTCCGGCTCCGCCAGCGCCTCCACGAGCGCCTCGACCGGCAGGTCGGCGTTCGTGGGGCGGGTGCGCCCACCGGTGACGGTGTACGGGCGGACGGTGAACTCCTCGGCGTCCTCGTCGTCGTCGGACCAGAGGTCCGCGCTCCCTGCTGCTGTCATGGCGGCGTCACCACCGGGCGCCGGCGGGCGCGGAGACGGGCAGCGCGGCCCGCATCTCCGAGACCAGCTGCGGGGTGAGGACGGACTCGAAGCGCTGCACCAGCATCGCCATCTCGTAACCGATGAGCCCGACGTCGCAGCCGGCCTCCGCGGCCACGGCCAGCACCGAGCCGTCGGAGACGTTGACGAGGAAGAAGAACGAGTCGTCCATCTCGATGATGGCCTGGCGCACCTCGCCGGACTCCAGCTGGCGGGCGGCGCCCCGGGCCAGGCTGGAGACGCCGGAGACGATGGCGGCGAGCTGGTCACCGGCCTCGCGGTGGAGCAGGTCGGACATCGCCATGAGCAGGCCGTCCGCCGAGACGACGACGGTGTGCTGAACACCGGGGGTGCTTCGGACGAAGTTGTCGAGGAGCCAGCTGAAGTCGGCGGCCTCGGAGCTAAGCGCGGTCACAGTGGGTTCCTCTTCTCGGAGCTGCTCCGGACATCCGGTGCACGGTCGGGATCGTGGTGGTTTCGGTCGTGGTCGTGCGGTCGGGCGGGCGGTGGCCCGACCCGTCCCCGCGGCCCCCGGGAGGGGCCGCGGGAAGCATCAGGCGTCGCCATCGGCACCGCCCGGGTGGGCGGGGACCGTCGGCGCGTCGCCCTCGGCGCGGCCGCGGGACACGCCGGCCTGGAAGCCGGACAGCATCGAGCGGACGTCGGCGGGGGCGCGGCGCTGGCGGGCGGCCGCGGGACGGACCGGCGCGGGCTTGGCCGCGGCCGGGGTGGCCCCGGCCTGGCGACGCACCAGCGGCGCGGAGCCCTTGCCCATCGCGGGGTTGAAGCCCTGGCCCTCGGTGAGGGCGGAGAGGGCCTCGGCGGCCAGCGCGTTGCGCTGGCGCAGCGTGTCACCCACGGTGCGGGCGACCGGCGTGACGGCGACCGGCGTGACGGCGACCGGCGTGACGGCGACCGGCGTGACGGCGGCCTCGGGGGCCGTGGCCTGGGCCGGGACGACCGGCACCGCGCGGGCGGGCTCGGCCGGGGCCGCGGCGGGCTCCGGCGCGAGGGGGGCTCGCACCGCGTCGGGGACCTGCGCGGCGGCAGCGTCCTGCGCGACGGCCGGGGCCTCGGGGGCCGGCTCCTCGGCCGCGGTCCCCGCCGCACGGCGGCGGGAGGTCCAGAAGGCCTCGGCCGCCGTCTTGGGCGGGGTGGCGGAGTCGCGCACGGCGCGGGGCTTGCGGCCGGCGCGGGGCAGGATGTCCTGCGCCGCGGCCAGCGAGGCGGGCGCCTCGGCCTTGCGCTCGCGCTTGGGCATCGCCGGCAGCGCGTCGGCCGGTGCGCTGGGCGCGGAGATCGGCTGCCAGCCCGGCTCGGCCGCCGGGGCGGCCGGGGTGACGGGGGCGGCCGGGGTGACGGGGGCGGCCGGGGCGGCGGGAGCCGCCGCGGCGCGGGCCTCGTCGGCGCCGGCGCCGCGGGTGGGCTTGCGGCGCGTGGGCAGGCTGCGGCCGGTGCCGGTCACCTGGGGCGCCGGGGCGGAGACCCCGGACTCGGTGGCCGCGCTGGCGGCGGAGCGCTCCAGCGTGACGGACAGGGCGCTGCCCACGCCGTCCGCGGCGAGCGGGTTCGCGACGATCGTCGAGGCACCCGCCGGAGCGGCGGGCAGCGCCACGGCGTCCGCGTCGGCGGCCGGCTCGGCCGCCGGCAGGGCCGGCGGGCCGTCCGGGGCGTCCAGTTCCGGCACCTGGGCCGAGACGCTGCCCGGGGTGAACACGGCCGGCCCCAGCAGCAGGGTCACCGAGGTGCCCTCGCCCTCGGTGGAGTCGAACGCGACGTCCAGGTCGAGGCGGGCGGCCAGGCGGCCGACCACGTAGAACCCGAGGCGCTGGGCGCCGACGAACTCGCTGGCGCGGCCGCCGTCGATGCGCTCGCGGGCGGCGCGCACCTCCTCCTCGTCCATGCCCAGGCCGGTGTCGGTGATCGTCACCTCGATGCCGCGCGGCCCCTCCTTGGTGCCCACGACGACGCGGGAACCGGGGTCGGAGAAGTTGGTGGCGTTCTCCAGCAGCTCGGCGAGCAGGTGCGCCATGGACAGCGCGAGGTGGCCGACGACGGGCGGGTCCACCTGCAGCGCCAGGTCGACGCGGTCGTAGTGCTCGATCTCGCCGGCCGCGGTGCGGATCACGTCCGACAGCGGCAGCGGGCGGCGCAGGCGGCGGCCGGTGTTGATGCCGGCCAGGACGAGCAGGGACTCGGCGTTGCGCCGCATCCGGGTCGCCAGGTGGTCGAGGGTGAACAGGTCCTCGAGGGTGTCAGGGTTCTCCTCGGTGCGCTCCAGCTGGTCCAGGAAGGACAGCTGGCGGGCCAGCAGCGCCTGGTCGCGGCGGGCGACGTTGATGAACATCTCGGCGATGGAGGCGCGCAGGGCGGCCTGCTCACCGGCGATCCGGAACGTGGTCTCGTTCAGGTCGTTGATGACGTGCGCGACCTGGCCGATCTCGTCGGTGCTGCTGACGGTCAGCGGGGTGAACTCCACGCCCGGGCCCTCACCCGGGGTCTGCATGCGCTCGACCATGCGGGGCAGCTCGTCGCGCACCTCGATGGCGGCGGCGGACAGGGCGCGCAGCCGGGTGCCGATGCTGCGGGCGGCGGTGAGGGCGAAGAAGACGGTGCCGCCGGCGACGAGCAGCGTCAGCAGGCTCAGCAGGAGGCCTTCCCACACGGCGGTGGCGGCGTCCTGGTCACCGTGGTCGGAGACGTGCTCGCCGGCGGTGTCGGCGGCCTGGTTGAGGGCGTCGACGACCGTGGTGGTCGCGGTCATCCACTCGTCCTGCGTGAAGGACGGGACGCCGGAACCGGCGGCGGTGAAGGCGTTGCGGTCCTTGCTGACGAAGGCGCGCGCCTGGGCGGCCTGGCTGGCGTTCAGGACGGTGTCGACCTCGGCGAGCAGCTCGGCGCTCAGCTGCGCCTCGGCCTGCTCGGCGTAGAACTCCTGCTGCGCGATGGAGGTGGCGCGCACCTGCGCCACGCTGGTGGAGGAGATGCCGCTGAGCACCAGCAGGCCGGCGGCCTGCTCGCGGGAGGCGGCCTCGCTCTGCTTGACCAGGTAGGCGAAGCCGGCCTGCTCGCGGGCGAGCTCGCGGTCGTCGGAGTCCGCCGCGATGGCCAGCGCCAGGTCGGAGTAGACGGAGATGAAGCCGTCGAAGGCGGTGAGGGTCTGCGCCGCGGTGGTGTTGCCGCCGTCGATGACCGCGCGCACGCGGGAGATCTCGGTGGTGGCGCTGGTGGCCTCGGCCACCGCCGCCGCGGTCGCGGACCCGTCGTCGGTCGCCAGGCCGACCTCGGTCAGCTCCGCGCCCAGGGCCGCGGTGGCGGCGTCGGTCGCCGCGCGGGCCGCGGTGATCTCCTCGGCGGTGGTGCCCGACCCCTCGACGAGGGAGCTGACGCTGACCAGGCGCTCGTTCTGCAGGGCCACGAGCAGCTGGCTGCCCTCGTCGGCGGTGCCGGCGAACTTCGCGATGCGCCGCGTCTCGACGGCGGCGGAGATGAATCGGACGTCGAGCGCCACGGCAGCGACCAGGAGCACCGTGAGCGGGACCGAGAGGAGTACCAGGAGCCTGGCTCTGATGCTCAGGTTGCGGAGCATGTCGACCTTCCGTACGTGAGTGGGCCTGAGGAGTGCCCACCCGGTGGTGGAGCAGACCTGCGTGTCATCGGGAGTTCCGCCCGCCGGGTTGAGCGCCGGGCGCGGCGGTTCGCCCGGAGGGACGTACCGGCGCCCCCGCCGGGCGGCCGGGGGCGCCGGACGGGTCAGCCGGCGAGCTGCTCGGCGGTGTAGTAGCCGCTGTCGACGAGCACCTGCTGGACGTTCGACGCGTCGACGCCGACGGGCTCGAGCAGGTCCGCGGGGACCTCCTTCACGCCGTTGTCGCTGACGGTGGTCGTCGTCGGCTCCTCGCCGGCCAGGACCGCCTCGGACATCTGCACGGTGGCCCGGGCGAGCTCGCGGGTGTCCTTGAACACGGTCTGGGACTGCTCACCGGCGATGATCGACCTCACCGACTCCAGCTCGGCGTCCTGGCCGGTGACCACGGGCAGCGGCTGCGAGGACCCGTAGCCGTGGGCCTGCAGGGCGGCGATGATCGCCCGGCTCATCCCGTCGTAGGGCGACAGGACGGCGTCGAGGCGGGTGCCGGAGTAGTTCGCGGCCAGGACGCTCTCCAGGCGGGACGCGGCGGTGGCGCCGTCCCAGCGCTCGGTGGAGATCTGGTCCATGGAGGTCTGGCCGCTGCGGACGACGAGGGCGCCGGAGTCCAGGTGGGGCTGCAGCACCTCCATCGCGCCGTCGAGGAAGGCGTAGGAGTTGTTGTCGTCGGGGGAACCGGCGAACAGCTCGATCGTCTTCGGGGAGGCGGGGTCCGGGGCGAGCGCGTCGACGAGGTGCTGGGCCTGCAGCCGGCCGACCTCGAGGTTGTCGAAGGAGGCGTAGTAGTCGACCGCCTCGCTGCCGACGACCAGGCGGTCGTAGGCGATGACGGGGATCTGCGCGTCCTCGGCCTGCTGCAGCACGCCGGTGAGCTGCTGGCCGTCGATGGCGGCGACGACGAGCAGGCTGACGCCGTCCTCGATCATCCCCTGGATCTGGCTGACCTGGCTGTCGACGTCGTCCTCGCCGTACTGCAGGTCGGTGGTGTACCCGGCCGCCTCGAACAGGTCGACCATGCTCGCGCCGTCGGAGAGCCAGCGGGTCGAGGAGGTGGTGGGCATGGCGATGCCCACGCTGCGCTTGCCGTCGTCCTCCGCCTCGGCGGCGTCGGCGCCGCCGCTGCAGGCGGTCAGCACCAGGGTGGCGCCGACGAGCACGAGCGCGAAGCTCTTCTTCAGCACGGGTGGCTCCTTCGTGGTCGGCGTCGGGGTCCGGGTGGTCCGGCGGCGCGTGCGGGTGGTGCGGGGGCCGGTGGGCGGGCCCGGCGGGGGCCGGGGACGATGGCCGGGTGCCCGAGCTCTCCCCGGACGGATCGGCCGACGTGGTCCTGCTGGCGGGCGGCGCGGGGCGCCGCTTCGCCGCGCAGCGCCCCGGTGTGGACAAGCTCACCGTTCAGTTGTGCGACACCACCCTCATCGGGCGCCTGGTCGCCGACCTTCAGCCCCGCTGGCGGATCCTGCTCGTGGGTCACCCGCTCGCAGCAGCGACGGCACCCGGTCGGGTGGTGCAGCTGCGCGAGGACCCGCCCGGCGGGGGGCCGCTGCCGGCGCTCGCCGCGGGCCTGGAGCGGTCCGGGGCGCCCGCGGTCGTCGTCCTGGGCGGTGACCAGCCGTTCGCGGCGAGCGCGGTGCCGCGGCTGCTGGCCGCGCTGGCCGCCGAACCCGGGGCCCTGGCCGCGGTGGGGGTGGACCCGACCGGCCGCCGGCAGCCGCTGCTCTCGGCGCTGCGGCGCGAGCGGGCCCTGCGGGCGGTGCGGGAGCTGGCCGCCGCCGGCGGCCTGGCGGGACGGCCGCTGCGGGCGCTGCTGACCCCCGGTGCGCACGGCGGCCTGGTCGAGGTGCCCGTCAGCGGGCGCGAGTGCCTGGACGTCGACGTGCCGGCGGACCTGGAGCGGGCCCGGGCGCTGCTCGCGGGGGCGCCGGAGCAGCCCGGCACGTAGTGTCCCCGGCGTGCGCGCAGTGACGGTGTCCGAGCCGGGTGGCCCCGAGGTCCTCGTGGTGCGGGAGGTGCCGGACCCGCGACCGGGCCCGGGCGAGGTGGTCGTCGAGGTGGTCGCGGCGGGCGTGAACCGCGCCGACGTGATGCAGCGGCTGGGCCGGTACCCGTCCCCGCCCGGGTCGCCCGAGCACCCCGGCCTCGAGGTCTCCGGCCGGGTGGCCGAGCTCGGCGAGGGCGTCAGCGGCTGGCGGGTGGGCGAGGAGGTGTGCGCGCTGCTGGGCGGCGGCGGGTACGCCGAGCGGGTCGCGGTGCCGGCCGGGCAGCTGCTGCCGGTGCCGGCGGGCGTGGACCTGGTGGACGCCGCCGCGCTGCCCGAGGTCGCCGCCACGGTGTGGTCCAACGTGTTCACCCTGGCGGGGCTGCGCCCGGGTGAGCTGCTGCTGGTGCACGGCGGTTCCAGCGGCATCGGCACGATGGCGGTGCAGCTGGCGCGGGCGGTGGGTGCGCGGGTGGCGGTGACGGCCGGGTCGGCGGCCAAGCTGGAGCGCTGCGCGCAGCTGGGCGCCCAGCTGGGCGTGAACTACCGCGAGGACGACTTCGTCGAGGCGGTGCGCCGCTTCGAACCGGCCGGCGCGGACGTCGTCCTGGACGTGGTGGGGGGCCCGTACCTGGCGCGCAACGTGGACGTCCTGGCCACGGGCGGGCGGCTGGTGGTCATCGGCACCCAGGGCGGCACCCGCGCCGAGCTGGACCTGGGGCGGTTGCTCGCCAAGCGCGCCTCGGTGCACGCGACGACGCTGCGGGCGCGCCCGGCGGCGGAGAAGGCGGCGATCGTGGCGGGCGTGCGCGACCACGTCTGGCCGCTGGTGGCCGACGGCGCGGTGCGGCCCGTGGTGCACGAGCGGTTCGCCCTGGAGGACGCGGCGCGCGCCCACGAGGTGATGGAGGGTTCCTCGCACGTCGGCAAGCTGCTGCTGACCACGGGGGCGCGGGGTCCGGCGTGACGCCGGAGGAGATCGCGGCGCGCTTCCCGCCGCAGGTGCTGCGCGAGTACGCCCTGGTGGCGGACGGCGCGCGCGGCGCGGTCGTCGGCCCGCGCGGGGACGTGGTGTGGATGTGCGCGCCGGGCTGGCACGACGACGCGGTGATCTCCTCGCTGCTGGGCGGGCGCGGGGTGTTCGCGGTCACGCCGGCGCACCCGTTCGTCTGGGGCGGCTGGTACGAGGAGGGCACGCTCGTCTTCCACCACCGCTGGACCAGCCGGGGCGACGGCACGGTGGAGTGCCGCGACGCCATGGCGATGCCGAGCGACCCGCACCGGGCGGTGCTGCTGCGCCAGGTCGTCGCGGTGGACGGCGACGCCGAGGTGGACGTGGTGCTGGACCTGCGGGCCCGTTTCGGCGCCCGGGCGCTGCGCGAGGTGCGCCGCGACGACGAGGGCCGCTGGCACGCGCGCACGGACGGGTTGCGGGTGCGGCTGTCGGGGCTGCCGGGCGCCGAGGTGGACGACGGGGTGCTCACCGGGCGGTTGCGGGTGCCGGCGGGCGGTCGGCACGACCTCGTGCTGGAGGTGTCCGACGCGCGGCTGCCGGAGCCGGTGGACCCGGAGCACGCGTGGGCCTCGACGCTGCACACGTGGCGCTCGGCGGTCCCGGAGATCGCGCACTCGGTGGCGCCGGCGGAGGCGCGGCACTCCTACGCGGTGATCCGCGGCCTGACCTCCGACGACGGCGGGATGGTGGCGGCGGCCACGACGTCGCTGCCCGAGCACGCCGAGCACGGCCGCAGCTACGACTACCGCTACGCGTGGGTGCGCGACCAGTGCTACGCGGGGCTGGCGATGGCGGCCTGCGGCGGCCCGTACCCGCTGTTCGACACGCTCGTGGGGTTCGTGGTGCGGCGGGTGCTGGCGGACGGGCCCGGCCTGGTGCCGGCGTACACGGTGCACGGCGAGGTGGTGCCGGCCGAGCGCAGCACGGGGCTGCCGGGGTACCCGGGCGGGTGGGACGTCGTCGGCAACCACGTGCGCGAGCAGTTCCAGCTCGACGTGTTCGGCACGGTGCTGCAGCTGCTGGCCGCGGCGATCGAGCACGACCGGCTGGACGCCGACGGGTGGCGGGCGGTGGACGTGGCCGTGACGGCGGTCGAGCAGCGCTGGCGGGAACCCGAGGCGGGGATCTGGGAGCTGGAGGGGGACTGGTGGACGCACTCGCGCCTGGAGTGCGTGGCGGGGCTGCGGGCCGTCGCGGCGGTCGCGCCCCCGCAGGACGCGGTGCGCACCGCCACGCTGGCGGACGCGATCCTCGCCGAGACGTCGCGCCGCTGCCTGCACCCGGACGAGGGGCGCTGGCAGCGCAGCCCGGGGCAGCCGGGCGTGGACGCGGCGCTGCTGCGCCCGGCGCTGCACGGCGCCACGCCGCTGGACGACCCGAGGCACCGGGCCACGCTGGTCGCCGTGCGGCGCGACCTGGTCGTCGACCACCACGTGTACCGCTACTCCCCCGACTCGATGCCGCTGGGCTCGACCGAGGGCGCGTTCCTGCTGTGCGGTTTCCTGCTGGCCGAGGCGCTGCACGCCGACGGCCAGCGGGTGGAGGCGTTCCGGTTCTTCGAGCGCAACCGGGCCGCGTGCGGGCCGGCGGCGCTGCTGGCGGAGGAGTGGGACGTGCAGCAGCGCCAGCTGCGCGGGAACCTGCCGCAGGCGTTCGTGCACGCGGCCCTGCTGCACAGCTCGGTGCGCCTGGGCACCTGACCCGCCCGAGCCCGTCGTCCCACCCCGCCACCGGAGAACCCTGCGGTGATCATGCATCGTTGAGACCTCAACCGTGCATGATCACCGCGGGGTGGGGGGGTCACTCGCCCTGCTGCTGCGGCTGCTGCTCGCCCTGCTCGGCCGGGGCCTCGACGGCCTGCGGCGCGGCGGTGGCGACGGCGATGCGGGTCGGCTGGGCGGTGGCGTGCGCACCGGCGACGCGCACGGTCAGCACACCGGCGTCGTAGCTCGCGCTCACGGCGTCGGCGGTGACGTTCGCCGGGAGGGTGAAGCTGCGGCGGAAGGCGCCGTAGCGGACCTCGCTGCGGCCGCGCTGGTCGTCGGTGCGGGTGTCCTCGCGCTCGCCGCGCACGACGAGGCGGTCGCCGTCGACCTCGACGGTCACGCCGTCGAGGGACACGCCCGGCAGGTCCAGGCGGACCAGGGCGTCGTCGCCGTCGCGGACGACCTCGGCGGCCGGCGCGAAGCCGGTGGTGCGCCCGCTGCTCGCCGGGGCGAGCGGCCCGAAGGCGCGGCGGACGAGGGTGTCGAACTGCGCGTCGAAGGCCGCCTCGAACGGGGTGCGGCGGTTCCACACGGAGAGGGTGTTCACGGCTGTCCTCCTGGGACTGTCCACGGCGCCCGGGGCGAGCGCCTTCGACTCAGACAACATGAGTCTCCCCGGCTCAATTCCGGGTTCGCCCCCGGCGAAGGGCGCAGCGGGGCGAGCCGGGGCAGGATCACCGCATGGACTACGTGAAGCTGGGTTCCACCGGCCTGGAGGTCTCCCGCCTCTGCCTGGGCTGCATGAGCTACGGCGACCCCGAGCGCGGCGGGCACCCCTGGACGCTGCCGCAGGAGGACAGCGCCCCCTTCCTGCGGAAGGCGCTGGACGCCGGCGTGAACTTCTTCGACACCGCGAACGTCTACTCGAACGGCTCCTCCGAGGAGATCCTCGGGAACGTCCTCCTCAAGCAGGTCCCCCGCGACGAGGTCGTGATCGCCACCAAGGTGCACGGGCGGATGCGCCCGGGCCCCAACGGCGCCGGCCTGTCGCGGCACGCGGTCCTCACGGAGATCGACAACAGCCTGCGCCGGCTGGGCACCGACCACGTCGACCTCTACCAGATCCACCGCTGGGACCCCGCGACGCCGGTCGAGGAGACCCTGGAGGCGCTGCACGACGTGGTGAAGGCCGGCAAGGCCCGCTACATCGGCGCCTCCAGCATGTGGGCGTGGCAGTTCGCCAAGGCCCTGCACCTGCAGGACGCCAACGGCTGGACGAGGTTCGCCACCATGCAGGACCACTACAACCTCCTCTACCGCGAGGAGGAGCGCGAGATGCTGCCGCTGTGCGCCGACGAGGGGATCGGCGTCATCCCGTGGAGCCCGCTGGCGCGCGGCAAGCTCACCCGCGACTGGGACGCGGCGACGAACCGCTCGGAGAAGGACGAGTTCGGCAAGACGCTGTACCGCGACTCCGACGAGCGGATCGTCGAGGCGGTCGCGCGCGTCGCGCAGCGCCGCGGCGTGCCGCGCGCGCAGGTGGCGCTGGCGTGGGTGGCGCGCAACCCGGTGGTCGTCGCGCCGATCGTCGGGGCGACGAAGCCGCACCACCTCGACGACGCCGTGGCCGCGCTGGAGCTGGAGCTGACCGACGAGGAGGCCGCCGAGCTGGAGGCGCCCTACGAGCCGCACGAGGTCGTCGGGTTCTGAACGTCGCCGGGCCCCGGGATCCGGCCCCGTCCCCGTCCCCGTCCCCGTCCCCGCGGGGGTCAGGCCAGGCGCAGGACCTCCCGGGCGAGCTCGGCGTGGGTGACGAGGGTGGTGACGAGGCCGCTGCGCAGCACGGCGGCCGTGGCGGGGGCCCGGGCCGCCACCTCCCCGCAGGACATGGCGACCACGTCGCCGGCGCGGCGCAGCTGCTCACCGGTGACCCCGATCACCCGGTCGGCCAGCCCGGCGACCTCACGGCCGTCGGCTCCGACGAGGACGCCGGTGACCTCGGCGACGACACCGGCGCGCGCCAGGCGCGCGCCGGTGTCCGCGTCGAGGGCGTCCAGGGCGGTGGACTCCCCCCGCCGCCAGGCGCCGACGGAGACGACGGCGCGGGTGAGGGCGTCGAGCTCGGCGAGGGCGTGCGCGATCTCCGGCTGGGAGCGCAGGCTGTCGGCGGTGGCGGCGTCGGGCACGGCCAGCGGGGCGTAGAACGTGGCGGCCCCGGAGCCGGTGGCCTCGGCGGCGCGGCGCACCAGGTCCACGGCGCTGCCCTCGACGTCCGGTCGGGGCAGGGCGCCGGCGAGCTGCACGAAGCGGGTGCGCAGCGGCGCGGACAGCGCCGCGACGAGCTGCGAGACGGTGCGTCCCCACGCCAGGCCGACGACGTCCTCGGGCAGGACGGTCTCCTCCAGCAGCCCGGCGGTGAACTGCGCGACGGCGCGCCGCCGGGCGGGCACGGAGTCGCCCTCGGCGCGCACCACGTAGGCGGCGCGCAGCCCGAAGCGGGTGCGCAGCGCCTCGCCGAGCTCGCCGTCGACGGAGGGCGGGACGAGGACGCGGATCTGCACGAGGCCGGCGTCGGCGGCGTCGGTGAGCAACCGGGCCACCTTGAAGCGGCTGATCCCGAGGTCGCGGGCGATGTCGACCTTCGTCTGCCCCTCCACGTGGAAGCGCCGGGCGACGGCGGCGGCCAGGGCCAGCCCGCTCGTGCTCGCCCCGCGCGCGGGCGCCTTCACCATCGTCCCCTCCTCGTCCCGACCGCCCGTGCGGACCGCACAGCGAGTTGACAGCCGCGGACCGCCGCGCCACTATCGCACATCTGAGACTGGCCCGCTCAAATGAGCGGGGCGGTGCACCACCCGGCAGGGCCGGCGCTGGCCCCGGCGGAGTCGTCGACGAAGACACGGAGGGCACGATGCTCGGACGTCACACCAGGCGCGGGGCACTGGCCGCAGCGCTGACCGGAGCACTGCTGGTGACCAGCTGCTCGGGGGCGGGCGGCGGCAGCGCCGGCGGGGGCGGTGACGACGGCGCGGGCGGCAGCATCAACGTCATCATGGTGAACAACCCGCAGATGGTGGACCTGCAGGAGCTCACCCCGCAGTTCACCGAGGAGACGGGCATCACGGTGAACTACACCGTCCTGCCCGAGAACGACGTGCGCGACCGCATCACCCAGGAGTTCGCCAGCCAGGCGGGTCAGTACGACGTGGCATCCATCTCCAACTACGAGGTGCCGTTCTACTCGCAGAACCAGTGGCTGGCACCGCTGGACGAGTACCTCGAAGGTGACGAGGAGTTCAACCAGGACGACATCCTCCCCGCGATGGAGTCCTCCCTGACCGGCGAGGACGGCTCCGTCTACGCCGAGCCGTTCTACGGCGAGTCCTCGTTCCTGATGTACCGCAAGGACGTGTTCGAGCAGGCCGGCCTCACCATGCCGGCCAACCCCACCTGGCAGGAGGTCGCCGACCTCGCCGCCCGGGTCGACAACGTCCAGCCCGGCATGCGCGGCATCTGCCTGCGCGGCCAGCCGGGCTGGGGGCAGGTCTTCGCACCCCTGACCACGGTCGTCAACACCTTCGGCGGCACCTGGTTCGAGGAGGACTGGACCGCGAAGGTGAACTCGCCGGAGTTCACCGAGGCCACCCAGTTCTACGTCGACCTGGTGCGCGCCCACGGCGAGGCCGGCGCCCCGCAGGCCGGGTTCACCGAGTGCCTGAACAACATGACGCAGGGCAACGTGGCGATGTGGTACGACGCGACCTCCGCCGCCGGATCGCTGGAGGCCGAGGGCTCCCCCGTCGCCGGCAAGATCGGTTACGTCGCCGCGCCGGTCGTCGAGACCGACTCCTCCGGGTGGCTGTACACCTGGGCGTGGGGCATCCAGGAGGCCTCGCAGAACAAGGAGGACGCGTGGGAGTTCATCTCCTGGGCCTCCAGCCAGGGCTACGAGGAGCTCGTCGGCGAGCAGCTCGGCTGGGCGCGCGTGCCCGCCGGCAAGCGCACCTCCACGTACGAGAACCCGCAGTACCAGGAGCAGGCCGGCCCGTTCTACGAGGCCACCCGTGACGCGATCCTGGCCGCCGACCCGCAGAACCCCGGCGTGCAGCCGCGCCCGGCACCCGGCATCCAGTTCGTCGCCATCCCCGAGTTCGCCGCGATGGCCACGCAGGTCTCGCAGTTCGTCAGCTCCGCCATCGCCGGCCAGACGACCGTCGCCGACGCCCTGAACCAGGGCCAGCAGGTCGCCACGGAGCAGGTGACCGAGGTCTACCAGGAGTGACGACAGCGGCCGTCCCGCCGCTCCACCGCGGCGAGACGGCCGCCCCTCCGGCCCGCACGGGCCGCCCCCTCACCCACGACTCCCGCAGGAGCGAAACCGATGAGCACGGGAACCGACACCCCGAGGGGGCGGCCCGCAGCCGGCACCGCCGTCACCCCTCCACCGATCACCGCGACCACCGGGGCCCGCCGGCTGTCGAACTGGGCCCGCCGGGCGCCGCTGGTGCCGGCGTTCGTCTTCCTCTTCCTCACCACCCAGATCCCGTTCATCACCACGATCGTCATCTCGTTCACGAACTGGAACGCGCTGCGCCCGGGTCAGCGCGACTTCGTCGGCGTCGACAACTACGTGGAGGTCTTCACCAACGCGCGCCTGCGTGAATCGGTGTGGAACACGATCGTCCTCACCGTCGTCGTCGTCGGCGTCAGCCTCGTCCTCGGCCTGCTCATCGCGCTGCTGCTGGACCGGAGGTTCTTCGGTCGCGGCGCGGTGCGCACCATGATGATCGCCCCCTTCCTGGTGGTCCCCATCGCCGCGGCCCTGCTGTGGAAGCACGCGCTGTTCAACCCCTCCTACGGTCTGCTCAACGGCGTGCTGACGTGGATCTGGAACCTGTTCGGCAGCGACAACCCCCCGCAGCCGGCGTACCTGACCGTCGCGCCCATGATGTCGATCCAGGCGGCGCTCATCTGGCAGTGGACGCCGTTCATGATGCTCATCCTGCTGGCCGGCCTGCAGTCCAAGCCCGCCGACGCGGAGGAGGCCGCCCGCATGGACGGCGCCAGCGGCTGGCAGATCTTCCGCTACCTGACCTTCCCGCACCTGCGGCAGTACCTGGAGCTGGGCGGCCTGCTGGGGGCCATCTACATCGTGCAGAACTTCGACGCCGTCTTCACCATCACCTCAGGCGCCCTCGGCACGGCCAACCTGCCGTACACGATCTACCAGACGTTCTTCCAGGCCGGGCAGTACGGGCTCGCCTCCGCGATGGGCGTCGTCGTCGTCATCGCCACGATCGTCATCGCCACGTTCGCGCTGCGGGTCGTCTCGACCATGTTCAAGGAGGAGGGAGCCCGATGAGCGCCACCACGAGCGGCAGCACCACCGGGGTGCGCCCGAGCGCCGGGTACGTGCCCACCAGCCGCCGCGAGCGCCGGGCCCGCGAACTGCACCGCGGCAACCCGCTGTGGGGGATGCTCGCCTGGATCGTCGGCCTGCTGTTCGTGGCGCCCGTGGTGTGGATGGTGCTCACGTCCTTCCACTCCGAGACCGACGCGGCCACCAACCCGCCGTCGATCGCGGCTGAGCTCACCCTGGAGGGCTACCGCAGCTTCTTCCAGGCCGGGCCGTGGCCGCCGCTGATCAACTCGCTGTCGGCGTCCCTCGGCTCGACGGCCCTCGTCCTCGTCCTGGCGATCCCGGCCGCCTACGCGCTGTCGATCCGCCCGGTGAAGCGCTGGACCGACGTCATGTTCTTCTTCCTGTCCACCAAGTTCATGCCGGTCGTGGCCGCCGTGCTGCCGCTGTACCTGTTCGCCCGCTACGCGGGCCTGCTGGACAACATCACCTACCTGACGCTGCTCTACACCTCGATGAACCTGCCGATCGCGGTGTGGATGATGCGCTCCTTCCTGGCCGAGGTGCCCGTCGAGATGCTGGAGGCCGCCTCCATCGACGGCGCCGGGCTGATCCGCACGCTGCGCTCGGTGGTGGCGCCGGTGGCGGTGCCGGGCATCGCCGCCACCGCGCTGATCTGCTTCATCTTCAGCTGGAACGAGCTGCTGCTGGCGCGCACCCTGACGGCCGTGGTCGCCCAGACGTCACCGGTGTTCCTCACCGGTTTCGTCACCAGTCAGGGGCTGTTCCTGGCGCAGCTGTGCGCAGCCGCGACCGTGATCTCCCTGCCGGTGCTCGTCGCCGGCTTCGCCGCCCAGGACAAGCTGGTCCAGGGCCTGTCCCTCGGAGCCGTCAAGTGACCTCGAGCTCGACCGCGTCCGCCGTCGCCCTGTCGCCGCAGAACCTCGCGGCGATCGGCGCACGGGTGCCGGTGCCCACCTACGACCGCTCGGCCGTCACCCCGGGCATCGTGCACCTCGGCGTGGGCGGTTTCCACCGCGCCCACCAGGCCATGTACCTGGACCGGCTCATGGAGCAGGGCCGGGCGCTGGACTGGGGGATCCGCGGTGTCGGCGTGCTGCCCCACGACGCGCGGATGAAGGAGGTCATGGACCGTCAGGGCGGGCTGTACACGCTGGTGCTCAAGCACCCGGACGGCACGCGCGAGCCGCGCGTGATCGGCTCGATCCTGGACTTCACCCTGGCGCCGGAGGACCCGGAGGCGGCGATCGAGGCGATGGCCGACGAGCGCATCCGCATCGTCTCGCTCACCGTCACCGAGGGCGGCTACAACGTCGACGCCGTCACCGGTGAGTTCCTGCTGGACAACCCGGACGTGGCCGCCGACCTGGTGGGCGGGGCCGCCGCACGCACCAGCTTCGGCCTGGTCACCGAGGCGCTGCGGCGCCGCCGCGACCGGGGCCTGGCGCCGTTCACGATCATGTCCTGCGACAACATCCAGGGCAACGGGCACGTGGCGCGCAAGGTGTTCACCGCCTTCGCGTGGGCCAGGGACCGTGAACTGGGCGCCTGGGTGGAGCAGAACGTCCGCTTCCCCAGCTCGATGGTGGACCGCATCACCCCCGTCACCACCGACGACGACCGCGCCGAGGTCCGTGAGCGCTTCGGCGTGGACGACGCCTGGCCGGTGGTGTGCGAGCCGTTCACCCAGTGGGTCCTGGAGGACGACTTCACCGACGGCCGGCCGCCCTACGAGGACGCCGGCGTGCAGGTCGTCGCCGACGTCGAGCCGTACGAGCTGATGAAGCTGCGGCTGCTGAACGCCAGCCACCAGGCGCTGTGCTACTTCGGGCACCTGGCCGGGTACCGGCTGGTGCACGAGGTGGTGCAGGACCCGCTGTTCGCGCGGTTCCTGCTGGCGTACATGGAGCGCGAGGGCACCCCGACCCTGCCGCCGGTGCCGGGCATCGACCTGGACGCCTACCGGCGTGAGCTGATCTCCCGGTTCTCCAACGGCGAGGTGCGCGACACCGTCGCGCGGCTGTGCAACGAGAGCTCCGACCGCATCCCCAAGTGGCTGCTGCCGGTGGTGCGCCACCAGCTCGCCCACGGCGGGGAGTTCTTCCGCGGCGCGGCCGTGGTGGCGAGCTGGGCCCGCTACGCCGAGGGCGTGGACGAGCAGGGGGACCCGATCGAGGTCTCCGACCGCCTCGCCGAGCGCCTCGTGGCGACCGCGCAGCGCAACCGCACCGAACCGACCGCGTTCATCGCCGACCGCGGCCTGTTCGGCGACCTGGTCGACGACGAGCGGTTCGTCGCCGAGTACACCGCGACGCTGGACTCCCTGCACCGGAAGGGCGCGCGCGCCACCCTGGAGGAGCTCGTCGCCCGCGACACCCCCTGACCGCCACCGCCCCCTCCCCACTCCCGGTGATCAAGGAAGTTGCCACTTCCTTGATCACCGGGGGGTGGGGAGGGGGCGGTGGCGGCGGCGGGGAGGGGACGGGGGCGCCACTACCATGGCGCGCATGGCCTCCAAGATCGTCCCCGCGCGCGGCATGCGCGACGTCCTCCCCGCGGAGAAGGCCCGCCGGGAGCACGCGCTGCGGGTGATCCGCGAGGTCTACCGCTCCTTCGGGTTCGACGAGATCGAGGCGCCCGCGCTGGAGGAGCTCAGCCGCCTGGAGTCCGGGCAGGGCGGCGAGAACGAGAAGATGCTCTTCAAGGTGCTGCGCCGCGGCCTGGACCCCGACGAGGCGCTCAAGCCCGCCGACGCCGCCGACCTGGGGCTGCGCTTCGACCTGACGGTGCCGCTGTCGCGCTACGTCGCCACCAACGCCGCCGCGCTGCGCACTCCCGCCAAGCTGCTGCAGATCGGTCCGGTGTGGCGCGCGGAGCGCCCGCAGAAGGGCCGCTACCGGCAGTTCGTCCAGTGCGACATCGACGTGGTCGGTGAGCCGGGTCCCATCGCCGAGGTGGAGCTGGTCACCGCCACCGACACCGCGCTGCGCCGGCTCGGCCTGACCGGCACGACGCTGCGCATCAACGACCGCGAGGTCCTCACCGGCCTGCTCACCGGCTGCGGGTTCGCCGAGGACGCGCACGGCAGCGTCCTGATCACCGTGGACAAGGCCGACAAGATCGGCCTGGACGGCGTGATGGCCGAGCTGCGCGAGAAGGGCTTCGCCGACGGGCACGTCGCGAGCCTGCGGTCCGCGCTCGACGAGCTCCTGACGATCACCACCCTGTCGGACCCCGCCGCGCTGGCCGCGGCGCTGCCGGGCGCGGTGCCCGAGCAGGCGGTGCAGCGCCTCGGGGAGATCGGCGCGGCCCTGGCCGTGTCGGCGCCGGAACTGCCGGTGGTGTTCGACGTCAGCCTGGTGCGCGGCATGGGGTACTACACCGGCCCCATCTTCGAGATGGCGCTGGCCGGTTCCGGTTCCTCCATCGCCGGCGGTGGGCGCTACGACCGCATGGTGGGCCGGTTCAGCGGTCGCGACCTGCCCGCGTGCGGGTTCTCCATCGGTTTCGAGCGCATCGCCGAGCACGTGGTCCTGGAGACCGACGCCTCCCGCGCGGTGGCGCTGGTGCACGCGGCGGACGTGCCCGCCGGGGACCTGGTGCGCCGCCAGCGCGAGATGGCCGCCGAGGGGTACCGGGTGGCGCTGGTGAAGCAGGCGAAGCGGATGCAGCCGCTGTTCGACAAGCTCGTCGAGGAGGGCTACGGCAGCGTCGTGCGCGCCCGCGTCGGCGACGACGGCGCCGCGGTGTTCACCGACCCCGCACCGCTGGGGTCCAGCGCCGGCTGACCGGCGCGGGGGTTCCCGCTCACCCGGCCCGCTCGGTCGGCTCGGTCGGCTCGGCGGAACCGTACGAGGAGGCCGGGCGCCGCTCGACGAGCACGCGCTGCTGCCCGAGGCCGGCGACCGTGATCTCGTCGACGGCCACCAGCGCCCGCGTGGCGGGGTCGAAGTGCAGCACGGACAGCTGCAGCGGCAGGGTCCGCCCGCCGTCCAGCATGCGCAGCCCCGCACCGCCGGAGGAACCCTGCGTCAGTTCCAGGGTTCCTCCGCGCCTGCGGCTGCGGCGCTCGTGCACGTGGCCGTCCAGCACGAGCGGGACGTGCCCGTGCAGCGGCGGCGCCATCGACGGTTCGTGCACGAGGGCCACGTCGACGGGTTCGGGCGAGGCGTCCACGGCCCGGGCCAGCGCCTCCCCCGCGCGCGCGAGCTCGGCGGCGGCCGCCCCCGGAGCCTCCTGCAGCCGCTTGACCGGGGTGAAGCGGGGGTCCCCGGTCCCGGCGAAGCGCAGCCCCGCGACCTGCGCGGTCGCGCCGTCGTCGAGGACGCGCACGTTCGGCAGCGTCGCCAGGTACGCCTGCGTGGCCGCGGAGTCGTGGTTGCCCCGCACCCACAGGTACGGCACCGGCAGGTCGGCGATGCCGGCGAGCTGCCGGTTCTCCACGTCCGTGCCGAGGTCCGTGGAGTCCCCGGTGTCGACGACCGCCTGCACGTCGTGCTGCTCGACGAGCGTGCGCACCAGCGAGTACGCCTGCGGGTTGTTGTGGACGTCGGAGACCCACAGCACCCGGGTGCCGTCCCCGGTGCTCGTCCCCGGCAGGTCCTGCAGCCGCGCGTGCAGGCGGGTGACGCCGGAGACCAGCTGCGCCAGCCGCTCGCCGTAGGCGCCGAAGTCGGTGCGGGCGTTGCGGGCGGCGCCCGCGAGGGCCGGCGCCCGGGCCAGCAGGCCGGTGCACGCGGGCCGGGTGATCGCCTGCGGGCGGGCGGTGGCCGCGACCACGGCCCCGGTGGCGGCGAGCCCCGCGAGCACCGCGGCGGCGCCCACGGCCACCGCGCGCGGGTCGCGGAACACGAGCGCACAGGCCAGGGCCCCCGCCAGGAGCGCCACCGCCGCGGAGCGCAGCGCCAGGGCCCGCAGCGCCGAGCGCACGTCCGCCTCCACGTCGCGCACCAGTTCCTCGCGCGGCACCGCACCGGTCAGCACACCGCGGGCCGCGGCCGGGTCGACGTCCTCCACGCCGACCCGCACCGCGAGGGGGCCGGAGTGGGTGTCCATCGTCAGGCGCCCCAGCGGGGGCAGCTCGACGCGCGTGCCGCCACGGGCCGCGAGCGCGAGCGAGAGCCGGGCCGTCACCGAGCCGACGCCGCGGCGCACCGCCCCGGCGCCGGGGACCGCCAGCGCCGCCGCGGTGCAGGCCACCGCCACCACGAGAAGCCAGTGCACGACGATCCTCCGATCCGCTCGTCCGCCGCCGGTGGCACGGGTTTCAGCGCTGGCAGTCCTCAGCGTTGGCAGTGCGGGCACCACCAGGTCCGGCGCCGCTCCGGGTCGCCGGGCACCTCGGCGCTCACCTGGACCGGGGTGCCGCAGCGCAGGCACGGCTGACCGGCCCGCCCGTACACCCAGTGCTGCCGCCCCGGGCGGGTGTCACCGGTGGTGACCTGGTGGGCGCCGTGCGGGGCCACGGAGAAGCGCAGCAACTTCGCCGCCAGGCGCACGAGGGGTTCCAGGTCGACCTCGCCGACGGGGCGGGTGGGCAGGTGCCCGCGCAGGAAGCACAGCTCGTTCACCCACAGGTTCCCCAGGCCGGCCAGGACGCGCTGGTCCAGCAGGGCCGCGGCCAGCGGCCTGGCCGGTTCCCGCGCGAGGTTGCGCACCGCCCCCGCGACGACCTCGTCGAGGGGGGTGCCCGCGTCGAGGAGGTCGGGGCCGAGGTGCCCCACGGCGGTGTGCTCCTGCTCGGTGGGCAGCAGTTCCACCACACCCAGCTTCAGCCCGGCCGCGGTGGGCCCGGTGGTGCGCAGCAGCACCCGCACGTCCGGGGCCAGCCTGCGCGGCAGCACCTTCCCGGCGGTCAGGACCGTCCAGGAGCCGTCCATGCGCAGGTGGGTGTGCAGGGTCAGCGCGGAACCCCCGAGGTCGAAGCGGGTCAGCAGGTGCTTGCCGCGCGGGACCGTGCCCAGGACGCGCGCACCGGTGAGGTCGGCGGTGGCGTGCCGGGGCACCCGCAGGTCGGCCGCGCGCACCGTGGTGCCGCGCAACCGGGTGTCCAGGGTGCGCGCCACCCGGTAGACGCTGTCCCCCTCCGGCACCCGCCCACTGTCACCGGTGGTGCGCCGCGGCGCGAGCCGGGGTTCAGCGGCGGCCGTAGGTGAGGCGGCGCAGCAGCACCTCGGCCGGTCCGCGACCCCCGGTGCGCTCCAGCGCCACCGCGCACAGCAGCAGCACCACCCAGGTGCCGACGGCGAGCGCCGACGCCTGCGCGACGCCCAGCTCGGCGCCCAGCCCGAGGGTGGAGGCGGGCAGCAGCGCGGCGAACACGATCGAGTGCCCCAGGTACCCGGACAGCGAGCGCCGGCCCAGGGCGACCAGGGCGCGGCCCGGCGCGGCGAGCCCCCCGCGGCGGGCCGCGCCGGCCACGACGAGCCCGGCCAGGGCCGCGTAGCCGACGCCCCCGGCGTACCCGGTGACGGCGTGCACCACCCCGGCGACCGCGACGGTGGCGCTGCCGGGTTCCCAGGCGCCGACGGCGACCAGGGCGAGGGGCAGGCCGCCGAGGGCGGCGAGCGCGACCCCGCCGGCGCCGGCGGTCAGCAGGGTGCGCCGGTGCCGCGCCGGGTCGTCGAGCACCCCGCGACGGGCGGCGAGCGCCCCGACCGCGACCGCGCCGAACACCACCAGCGGCCCGACGAGGGTGCCGGTGCACCACTCGACCAGGCGGACCGCCAGCGCCCCGGCGATGCTCTCGCGGGCGGAGGAGCCCGCGAGAGGCTGAGCGTCGTCCGGCAGCGGCACCGCGGCGAGGGCACCGAACGCACCGACCAGCACGGTCCCGGTGACGGCGAGCACGACCAGGCCGCGCGTGCGCGGCGAGGCCAGCGCCCCGGCGAGCAGGACGAGCAGCACCCCGTAGGTGGCGGCGATGTCGCCGGAGAACAGCAGCACGCCGTGCAGGGCGCCGACGAGCAGCAGCGCCCAGCCGCGGCGGCGCACGAGCCGTCGGACCTGCGGGTGCTGCGCCCCGGCGTCCAGGTGGCGGCGCACCAGCTGCCAGGTGCCGTAGCCGACGAGCACGGAGAACATCGGGAACGAGCGGGAGTCCACGAAGGCGGTCTGCAGGACGGTCACCACCCGGTCCCACTGCGACAGGCTGCCGGCGGCGGGGTAACCGGTCGGCCCGGGCGGGCGCGCGTGCAGGTACACGTGGACGTTGGCCAGGCAGATGAACAGCAGCAGCGCCCCGCGGGCCAGGTCGGGGGCGGGCACGCGTTCGGACAGGGCGGTGGCGCGCGGCGGAGCGGCGGGCAGCGTCGGGTGCACGGTCGTCATCGTGGTGCTCGCCGGGAGCGGGGCGCGTCCACCGGTGGTCGCGCCGGTGCGCTCCGGAGGGCGGATCCGGGCCCGGTGGGCCAGGCTCGGCGCATGAGCGCGGAACGGGTGCTGGTGACGGGAGCGGCGGGCAGCGTCGGCGGGCAGTTGCTGCCCGGCCTGGCGGGACGGCCGTTGCGGTTGTTCGACCGGGAGGCGGCGGACCACCCCGACGCCGAGGTGGTGACCGGGGAGCTGACCGACCCGGCCGCGCTGGAGCGTGCCCTGGACGGCGTGGGCGCGGTGGTGCACCTGGCGGGGAACCCGGACCCGTCGGCGCCGTGGGAGGAGCTGCGCGGGCCCAACGTGGAGGGTTTCGCGGCCCTGCTGGCCGCGGCGGAGCGCGCCGGGGTGCGGCGGGTGGTGTTCGCCAGCTCCGTGCACGCGATGGGTGCGTACGAGGCCGACGGGCGGGTACCGGTGGACGCGGCGTGGGCGCCGCGGGCGTGCTGCCCGTACGGGGCGACGAAGGTGTTCGACGAGGCCGTCGCGCAGGTGGCGTCCCGGCGCGGCCCGGTGAGCACGGTGGGGTTGCGGCTGGGCGCGACGGTGCCGGAACCGACGAAGCGCTCGCAGCTGGCGAGCTGGCTGGGGCCGGCGGACCTGCGCCAGCTCGTGGTGCGCGCCCTGGACGCCGACGTCCACCACGGCGTGTTCCCCGCGGTGTCGGGCGGCACCCGCCGGCACTGGGACCTCACCGCGGCGCGCACCGGCCTGGGCTACGAGCCCGCGCTGGACTCGGAGGAGTTCGCGTCCGGCGTGCAGGACGACGGCACGGACACCGGCGTCTGCCCGCGCTGACGGCCGGGCGGGGGCGCCCGGGTCCGCGCACTAGGCTCGGGGGTTCCGGCAACCGGCGGGGAGGGGGCACGTGGTCGACGAGGACCCCGCACGCGACGGGGGGCGCGGCGGACCGCGCTCGCAGACGGACGTCGTCGTGGAGGGCATCAAGCGGATGCTCGCCGAGGGCGTGCTGCGCCCGAACCAGAAGCTGCCCGTGGAGGCCGACCTGGCCCGCGAGCTCGGCGTCTCGCGCGGACCGCTGCGCGAGGGGGTGCGGGCGCTGTCGCTCATGGGCGTGCTGGAGTCGCGCCAGGGCGCCGGCACGTACGTGACCGCCCTGGACTCCTCCGTGCTGCTGACGCCGATGGCCTTCCTGGTGGACCTGCAGCAGCAGCCGGGTGCGCAGGCGCTGCACGCGGTGCGGCGCCTGCTGGAGACGGAGGCCGCGGGACTGGCCGCGCTGCACGCCGACGAGGAGCAGGTCGCGGGGCTGCGGGCGGCGCTGGAGGACTCGACGGCCGCTGCGCGGGGCGCGAGCGACCCGCACGCGTTCGTGGAGGCGGACATCCGGTTCCACGACCTGGTGGCCACGGCCAGCGGGAACCCGGTCCTCGCCTCGCTGGTGCACGCGTTCGCCGGTCGCACCGCGCGCGCCCGCGTGTGGCGGGCGATCGCCGAGGACGGCGCGCTGGAGCGCACCCTCCAGGAGCACCGGGCGATCCTGCGGGCGGTCCAGGAGCGCGACCCGGACCGGGCGCGGCTGCGGATGGGCCACCACCTGCTGGCGGTGGAGGACTTCGTGGCCGGTCCGGGCGGCGAGGGGCCGGACGAGCCGGGCGGGGCGGGCGCACCGGGCTGACCCGCCCCGGTGCGCCGGGACGGTCACGCGGGTGCAGCGCTGCGCCGCAACCGCTCCTCCCCGACGCCCGGGGAACCGGGCAGGGGTTTCCGCTCCCCCGTCGGGAGGAAACCGAGCCGCTCGTAGAACCGCCGGGCCCGCGGGTTGCCGTCGACCACCCACAGGCTCACCGTCGCCGCTCCCCCGGCGGCGGCCCGGTCGCAGGCGGCCTCCACGAGCCGGGTGGCCGTCCCGCCGCCGCGGTGCCCGGGTTCCACCCACACCGAGACGAGTTCACGCTCGCCCGCCGGGGGGAACGGCTCGACGGGGACCAGGGCCGCCACTCCCACCGCGCGCCCCGCGGACCACGCCAGGAACCAGTCGCCGCGCTCCACCCGCCGGCGCCAGGTGCCGTCGTCGAAACCCTCCTCGCGCGCCAGCGTGGAACCGAACGCCTGCGGCGCGTCGGCCAGCGCCCGCAACCGGACGTCCCGCACCACCGGCCACTGCTCCGCGGTCGCCCGCTGCACGCGCGCCGGGCCCGTGCCGCAGCAGCGCCCGGTGTCGTCCACGATCCGCTGGGCGGCGTCGAGGGCTGCCAGCAGGCCGACCGGTCCGCCGCCGAGGGAGGTCAGGGCCGCGTCGACCCGCTCGGTGAACCGCTCGGGCGCCCCCGGCAGCCGACCGGCGGCCGCCACGGCGCCCTTCTCGTTGACGACCCACCGGCCGGCGTGGGCGTGCAGGGCGTGCGCGCACAGCAGCAGCACCCGGAACAGGCAACCGGCCACGTAGGCGGTGTCACCGCGGGGCGCGGCCTTTCGGGCGCCGCCGACGAGGAAGGCGGCCTCCCCCAGCGAGCCGACCACCGCCTCGCGCAACCGCGGCGGGTACGCCCGCGCAGCGCGGTGCAGGGCCGTCAGCTCACCGGTGGAGTCGGCGAGGACGACGGCCAGGGCCGCCTCCCCGGCGTAGGCGAAACCCGGGAAACCCAGCGGGTGCCCGGTCTGGGCGTGCCAGGTGAGCTCGCCGTCCTGCGCCTGGCGCCAGCTGCGCTGCACGCGGTCCAGGTCGCGGTAGATCCAGTCCACGGCGGTCCCGTCGACGCTCAGCCAGCCGCCGCCGTCCACCCACGGCCCCCAGCCGCCGGGTGCGGTGACCCGCGCGTCCGGCCCGGCGACCTCGCGGGCGAGCCGGCCGAGCGCCGCCACGTCCAGGGGCGGGCGGTAGTACAGCCCCAGGTCGACGTCGGAGTCCGGGGAGTGCTCACCCCGGGCGCGGCTGCCGCCGAGCGCCACCGCCTCGATCCCAGGCACGCGGAGCAACCGCTCCGCGACTTCCTGCAACTGCACGTCGTCGAACACCCGGCCAGGGTGCCGCCGCCGCAGCGCGAGCGGTACTGGTTTCGCGGCCCCCCTGAGCACGCTCCCGCGACGGCGGACCACGGGTCGGCCGAACGATCGTCGACTGCGCATCACTTCGCGTGACGGGAGATGAGCCGAACGAGGGACAGTGGTGGATTCGACGGGGCAGCCCGCCCCTCGTGCGACCGAACCCCTGTCGACCCCGCTAAGTTGGCGCACAGGTCGCTCACACCGCCGGTGCGGCACGCTGCGCCGGCTGCGGCTCTCGGCAGAGAGCGGCGGGCGAACCGTTCCGCGTTCCGCCCGCCCAGCCCCGGCCCGCTCCGGAGCGCGGCGGCAGTCGACACCAGGAGATCCGCACCGTGATGACCCGCCTCCGCCGCACCGGCGCCGTCCTGGCCACCGGTTCCGCCCTCGCACTGGGCCTGACCGCGTGCGGTGGCGACGACGCCGCCGGTTCGGTGGCCGAGGCCGTCGCGCAGGGTGCGGCGACCGTCGGCCTGGACGACTGCCGGGAGGAGGCGCCGGTGGACCCGGAGGCGGCCGGCGTCTTCGGCGCCGACGAGGTGCGCGACGCCTACTGCGCCGCCGTGGCGTTCACGCTGGACACCTCGTTCGTGCCCGGCCTCGCTCACCGCGACGCCGGCTCCCGCCACGAACCCGGGGAGTTCGCCTTCGCGGCCGAGCACATGACCCCCGGTGCGGCCGCTGAGTGGTCCGAGCTCGTGGACGCCGCTCTCGCCACGGACAGCGAGGACGACGACGACGACGTCAAGATCATCACCTTGTTCGACGTCTACTTCGACAGCGGCGTCGCAGACGGCTGGGTCACGACGCCGGCAGGAGGGCCCGCAGCCGTCGACGTGGTGGTGACCCCCGGCCACACCGCGGTGCAGCCCGGCACCGTCGCGGGCACGCTGCTGGAGGTGTCCCTCACGCTGACCGCCAACCTCCTGGTCGCCGAGGCGGACGACACGGTCGTCTACGCACCCACCGCGAAGGAGATCACCTACTGGATGGCCCCTGGCGCGGAGCCGAGCGACCCGTGGCTGGTCTCCGGCTGGCAGGGGGAGTTCTCCACCGGTGAGACGAGCGCGACGCACCCCACCGCGCCCGTGACCGTCGACGCTCCGGCGACCGCCGCTTCCTGACGTCGCGCGGCGCGGGCCTGGCGCGGGCGCCGGTGAGCCTCCGGGTCGAGGACGTGGCGGCGTTCCGCGAGGACCTCATTCGCTCGGGCTCGCCCTGCTCCCCCGTCCAGGGCGACCCGGCGACGTGCCTGTTCGTCACGGCGGCGGGCCCGGACGGCAACACCGTCCTCGTCGTGGACCGCTGACCGGTTCCCGGCGCCCGCCCGGGGTGCGCGCGGTGGGCGCGCACCCCGGGGCACCCGTCAGAGGTTCCCGCTGCCCGCCAGGCGTGGTACGCGCGACGGCAGCGACTGCGCGGGGTCGACACGCTCGCGGTACCGCGGGGTCCAGTCCACCGCGTCCTCGAGGAACTCCCCGGGGGCCGCGGCGTTGTGCAGGGCGACCAGGTCGAGCTCGTGGTGCTTCGACCGGCCGTTGACGAGGTTCCCCTCGGCCCGCAGGGCCGTACCGCCCCAGCCCTTGACCACGTCGGCGGGGTCGATGCCGTCCGCCAGCTCGAGGTAGTTCTCCTCGGCGATGATCTGCGACTCCACGCCGGCCCCCCACACGTACCCGAAGAAGTCCGGGTCCGTGGCGCGGTAGACGTTGTTGTAGACGTCGACCTGACCGAACCGCACGCGCGGGGTGCGTTCCTTGGTCCGCTCGAAGACGTTGTGGTGCAGCGTGACCCGCAGCTTCCCGCGGTCGGTGGTGCGACTGTCGGAACTGCCGATGAGCATCGTCTTGTCGTGGTCGGTGAAGGTCGACCACGACACCGTGACGAGGTCCGAGGCGTTGGTGACGTCGAGGGAACCGTCGTGCACCTCGTAGCGGGCACCGAAGTACTGCGGCAGGCTGTCCGGCGGGTTCTCGCCGTCGTCGAAGCTGGCGTGGTCCACCCAGACGTTGGTGGAGCCGACGATGCCGAGCGTGTCGTACTCGGAGTTGAAGTTCCCCCCGGAATCGCCCGGGTCCCACGCGGGGAAGCAGTCGTAGGAGTCCGACAGGCGCAGGTTGCGCACGATGACGTTCGAGGAGTCGCGCACCGTGAGCGCGGCGCCCACCAACTGGGCGTCCCGCCCGACCCCCACGATGGTGACGTTGGAGCCGACGTGCTGACGGACCTGCGCCTCCTGCGCGTCCTGGCTGGCCGCCCGGGCGGCCTCCAGGGGGTTGACGAACTCGCCGTCGGCCGGGTCGTGGCCCAGGGGCCTGCCGTCCGCGTCGTAGGCCGACAGGTACCGCTCGAGGTCGTACCCGTCGACGGCGTAGTCGTCGCAGGTCAGACGCTCGCCGTCGGCGCCGGTGTTCGCATCGATCCGTCCCACGACGCGCACGATGCGCGGTTCGTCCTCACCCCGCGCCGCGTCACCGCCCAGGGCGTCGCGGAACTCCTGCCAGGTGCGGACGGTGAAGACGTTCTCCTGCGCGGCGGCGGAACCGCCGGTGGTGCCGCCACCGGCGGCGGCCCAGCCGTCGCGGTCGCCGAGGACCTGGCGCTCGAGCGGGGTGGGGGCGGCGGTCGCGGGTGCTGCGCCGGCCGCCGTCAGGGACGCCACCGCGAGGGCGGCGCCGGCGATCAGAGGGGTGGTGCGTCGTCGCACGGGGGCCTCCAGGCCACGTCGGTGTGGGAAGCGCTTTCACGCTAGGTCGCCGCGTACCGGGCGTCAACCGGCGGGCAGCTCCCCCGCAGGGTCAGCCGTCCACCTCCGGGAGCCCCGCGGCCCGCGCACCGGCCCGGCCGAGCCCGTAGACCGACCGGGCCGTGCCGGCGAGGACGGCGTCCCGCTCAGCACCGGACAGGTCGGCCAGCAGCGCGACCGTGCGCCGCACCACGTCGCCGTAACCGCCGGCGAGGGTGCTGACCGGCCAGTCGGTGCCGAACACCAGCCGCCGCGGGCCGAACACCTCCAGCAGGTGCCGCACGACGGGTAAGAGCAACTCGTCGCCGCCACCGGGCGGCAGGAGCGTGAACAGGCCCGACACCTTGCAGAACACGCCGCCGCAGCGGGCGAGGTCGGTGACGCGCTCGCGCCACACCGCCAGTCCGCCGGGGTCCAGCGGGGGTTTGGCCGCGTGGTCCAGCACGAGCACCGCACCGGGCAGCTCATGCGCCAGGGCGGTCGCGGCGGGCAGCTGGTCCGGGCGCACCAGCAGCTCGTGCACGAGGCCGGCGGCCGCGACGGCGGCGGCACCGCGGCGCACGTCGCTGCGGCGCAACCAGTCCGGGTCGGGTTCGTCCTCCACCTGGTGCCGCACGCCGCGCAGCAGCCCTCCGCCGGGGGCGGCACGCAGTTCCGCCACGTCGTCGGCGACCGCCGCGCCGCGCAGGTCCACCCAGCCGACGACGGCGGCGACGAGCCCGCCGGACGCCGCCGCCGCGGCCAGGAACTCCCGCGTCTCGGCGGTCTCGGCGACGGTCTGCACGAGCACCGTCGAACCCACCCCCGCGGCGGTCGCCTCCCGCGCCAGGTCCGCGGGCCCGAACGGTCGGTGCAGCGGTTCCAGGCCGGGGCGCCGCATCCACGGGTAGCGCCGGCGCGCAGGGTCCCACAGGTGGTGGTGAGCGTCGACGATCCCCGCCGGGTTCACCGGGGTTCGCCCGGCAGGGGTTCACCGGGCAGCAGTTCACCGGGCAGCGGTTCACCGGGCAGCGGTTCACCGGGCAGGGGCGCGTCGGCGCGCACCAGGCCCTCCGCGCGCAGCGCCGCCCAGAGCGCGGCGGGCACCGGCACGTCCGGCAGGGCGACGTCCGCGCGCACCTCCTGCTCGCTGCGCATGCCCAGCAGCACGGCGGCCACGGCGGGGTGGGCGAGGACGGCCTGCACCGCCACCGCGGGCAGCGGCACGCCGTGCGCGGCGGCGAGCGCGGCCAGCCGCTGCGCCCGCGCCAGCACGTCCGGCGGCGCGGGCGCGTAGGAGTACGTCGCGCCCGGCGCCGGGGCGTCGGCGGCCAGCAGGCCGGAACCGAACACGCCGCCGAGGACGACGGCCGCCCCGGCGCGCTGCGCCGCGGGCAGCAGGTCGTCCAGCGCGCCCTGCTCCACGAGGTTGTAGCGGCCGGCGAGCAGCACCACATCGAGGTCGAACTCCGCGAGGAACCGGGTGGGCATCGCCGCCTGGTTCATCCCCACCCCGACGGCGCGCACGACGCCCTCCTCGCGCAGCCGCAGCAGCTCCGGCAGGGCGCCGCGGCGCGCCTCGTCCTCGAACTCGTCCGGGTCGTGCACGAGCACGACGTCGACGCGGTCCACGCCGAGGCGCTCCAGGCTCTCGGACAGGCTGCGCCGCACCCCCTCCGCGGAGAAGTCCCACACCGGATCGACGTCACCCGGGACGGCGAACCCGTGCGGGTGGTGCACGGGCTCGCCGCGGCGCGGCCGCA
Organism: Kineococcus arenarius subsp. arenarius; assembly: GCF_050871845.1. Classification (NCBI taxonomy): domain Bacteria; kingdom Bacillati; phylum Actinomycetota; class Actinomycetes; order Kineosporiales; family Kineosporiaceae; genus Kineococcus; species Kineococcus arenarius. The sequence goes on along the minus strand of NZ_JBJLSE010000007.1, from coordinate 17,988 downwards.
GCAGCCGGCCCACCTTGGTCTGCAGGACGACCTCCTCGCGCGGCACGCCGCGCAGGAACGCCCCCACGCGCCGCTCGGACAGGCCCAGGCCGTAGTAGGGGGCGGTGTCGTAGTACCGCAGGCCGCCGTCCCACGCCGCCTCCAGCGCGGCGCGCGCCTGCGCCTCGGGGACCTGCTCGTACAGGTTCCCCAGCGGCGCGCACCCGAACCCGACCACGGGGACGTCGAGACCGGTCCTGCCCAGAGCTGCGGTGCGCACCCTCACACCTTGGCGGGCAGGCGCAGCGAGTGCATCCCGCCGTCGACGGCCAGGGCGGTGCCGGTGGCGCCGCAGCGCGGGTCGGCCAGGGAGGCGATGGCGTGCGCGACCTCCTCGGGGGTGACGAGCCGGCCGGTGGGCTGGCGGGCGGCGAGGCGGGCGCGCTCGGCGTCGGGGTCGTCGGCCGCGGCCAGCAACCGCTGCACCCACGGGGTGTCCACCGTGCCGGGGTCCACGCAGTTCACGCGGATCCCCTCGGCGAGGTGGTCGGCGGCCATCGCCAGCGTCAGCGCCTGCACGGCGCCCTTGGACGCCGAGTACAGCGCGCGCTGCGGCAGCCCCGCCCACGCGGCGATGGAGGAGGTGTTGACGATCGAGGCGCGCTCGGAGCGGCGCAGGTGCGCCAGCGCGGCCCGCGTCGTGCGCACCACGCCGACGACGTTGACGTCCAGGACGCGGTGCCACTGCTCGTCGTCGCCGTCCTCCACGGTGCCGCGGGCACCGATCCCCGCGTTGTTGACGAGCACGTCGAGGCCGCCCAGGGCCCCTGCGGCCTCGGCGACGGCGGCGCGCACGGACGCGTCGTCGCCGACGTCGGCGGCCAGCGCGACGGTGCCGGCGGGCGCGGCGGACGGGTCCAGGTCCAGCACGGCGACGGCCGCCCCGTCGGCGAGCAGGCGCCGGGCGGTGGCGGCGCCGATCCCGGAGGACCCCCCGGTGACCAGGGCGCGGCACCCCGCGAACGGCCCGCTCACGCGGGCACCGCGCCGTTCACCGCGCCCGACGGGGCGTCCTCCAGCACTGGTGCCCCGGGCGGTCCCGGCACGGCCCCGCCGCACCACTCCGGGCCGTCGGGGAAGGCGAACCGCTGCAGCGTCCCCGGCACCAGCTCGGCGGAGAAACCCGGCGCCAGCGGCGTCCGGTAGCGCCCGCCGGCCACCTGCACAGGGTGCACGAAGTGCTCGTGCAGGTGGTCGACGTACTCCACGACCCGGTCGTCGGTGGTCCCCGAGAGCGCCACGTAGTCGAACATCGACAGGTGCTGCACGAGCTCGCACAACCCCACCCCACCGGCGTGCGGGCACACCGGAACCCCGAACTTCGCGGCGAGCAGCAGGATCGCGACGTTCTCGTTGACGCCGGCGACCCGGGCGGCGTCGATCTGCAGGACGTCCAGGGACCCGGCCTGCAGCAGCTGCTTGAAGACGATGCGGTTCTGGACGTGCTCGCCGGTGGCGATCTTCACCGGTGCCACGGCGCGGCGGATCGCGGCGTGCCCCAGGACGTCGTCGGGGCTGGTGGGTTCCTCGATCCACCACGGGTCGAACGGGGCCAGCGCGCCGATCCACTCCACCGCCTCGGCGACGCCCCAGCGCTGGTTGGCGTCCACGGCGATGCGCACGTCCGGGCCGACGGCCTCGCGGGCCAGCCGCAGCCGGCGCACGTCGTCGCCCAGGTCGGCACCCACCTTCAGCTTGATCTGGGTGAAACCGTCCGCCACGGCCTGCCGGGACAGCGACACGAGCTTGCCGTCGGAGTACCCCAGCCAGCCGGGGGTCGTGGTGTAGGCCGGGTACCCGGTGCGCAGCAGCTCCTCGCGGCGGGCGGCCCGGCCGGGTTCGGCGTCGGTGAGCAGCCGGAGCGCCTCGGCGGGCGTGAGCGCGTCGGTGAGGTAGCGGAAGTCCACCAGGGAGACGAGCTCGGCGGGGCTCATCCGGGACAGCAGGTCCCACAGCGGCAGCCCGGCGCGCTTGGCCTTCAGGTCCCACAGGGCGTTGACGACCGCGGAGACCGCCATGTGCATGACGCCCTTCTCCGGCCCGAGCCAGCGCAGCTGCGAGTCGTCCGCGAAGGAGCGCCAGGTGGCGCCCATGTCGCCGAGGACCTCCTCCACGTCGCGCCCCACCACGTGGCCGGCCAGCGCCCGGATCGCGGCGACCTGCACGTCGTTTCCGCGCCCGATGGTGAACGCGAAGCCGTGCCCCTCCAGCCCGTCGGCGTCGTCGGTCCCCAGGACGAGGTAGGCCGCCGAGTAGTCCGGGTCCGGGTTCATCGCGTCGGAACCGTCGAGGTGCCGGGAGGTGGGGAAGCGCACGTCGTGCGTCTCGAAGCGGGTGAACGTGCTCATCGGGCGGCTCCCACGGGGTGGCGCATCCGGCCCAGGCCGTCGATCTCGAGTTCGACGACCTGACCGGCACGCAGGTACGGCTTGGGGTCGGGACGGCCCAGCGCCACGCCGGCCGGGGTCCCGGTGTTCACGACGTCCCCGGGTTCGAGGACGAGGAACCTGCTGATGTACGCGACGAGCTCACCGACGCCGAACACCATGTCGGCGGTGGTGCCGTCCTGGCGAAGCTCCCCGTCCACCGACAGGCGCAGGCCGAGGGCCTGCGGGTCGGGCACCTCGTCGGCGGTGACGAACCAGGGCCCCAGCGGGTTGAAGGTCTCGCAGTTCTTGCCCTTGTCCCACTGCCCACCGCGCTCGAGCTGGAACTCCCGCTCGGACACGTCGTGCGAGACGACGTACCCGGCGACGTGCGCCAGCCCCTCCTCGGCGCTGTCCAGGTAGCGCGCCCGGCGGCCGATGACGACGCCGAGCTCGACCTCGTAGTCGGTCTTCACGCTGCCGCGCGGCACCAGCACCTCGTCGTTCGGTCCCACCACGGTGGCCGGGGACTTCAGGAACAGGATCGGCTCGGCGGGCAGCGGGGACCCGGTCTCGGCGGCGTGGTCGCGGTAGTTCAGCCCCACGCACACGATGGTCACCGGACGCGGCAGGGGGGAACCCACCCGCTGCCCGGCCGGGTCGACCCGGGGCAGGCCCCCGCGCCGCACCGCTGCGGCGGCCGACCGCAGGTCCTCGGCCGACCAGGGCCGGTGCGGGTCCAGCACACCGGTGAGGTCGGCACCGGAACCGTCGTCCAGCAGGGCCAGCGGGCGCTCGCGGCCCACCTCCCCCACGCGCATGAGCTTCACGTCGGCTGCTCCTCGTCCTTCGAGTCCTTCGGGTCCTCGGGGTTCTCGGGGTTCTGGGGGTCCACGGGCACCTCGGCGCGCTCCCCGGCGGCCAGCCGGAACACCCCCAGGTGGCTGTCGTCGCCGGGCGGACCGGCGTGGACGGTGACGCGCGCGGCCCGCAGCGCCGTGAGCGCCGCGCGCACGGGCCGGCCCGCGCGCCAGGTCAGCTCGACGCTCACCCCGGCGCGGGTGCGCAGGCCGCGCACGGAGCCGTCCGGCCAGTCCGGCGGCAGGGCGGGCAGCAGCCGCACCACGTCGTCGCCGGACTGCACCAGGGCCTCGGCGACGGCGGCGGCCAGGCCGCTGTTGCCGTCCAGCTGGAACGGGGGGTGCGCGGAGAACAGGTTCGGGTACAGGCCGCCGGCGTGCGGGCCGGCGTCGTCCGGCACCGGGCGCAGGCAGCGCCGCAGCGTCTCGCCCACCCGGTCACCGCGACCCAGCCGCGCCCACAGGCACGCGCGCCAGGCCAGCGCCCAGCCGGTGGACTCCCGACCGCGCAGCTCCAGGGTGCGCGCCGCGGCGGCCGCCGTCGCCGGCTCGGAGCGGACGTCGAGCAGGTCCAGCGGGAACAGGCCGACGAGGTGGGAGGTGTGCCGGTGCTCCGGCTCGGCCTCGGGCAGCTCCTCGCGCCACTCCAGCAGTTCCCCGCGCGCACCGGTGCGCGGTGCGGGCAGCCCCGCCAGCGCGGTGCGGGCCCGGTGCAGCAGCTCCTCGTCGCCGGTCCCCCCGCCCGTTCCCGCACCGGTCCTCCCGGCGGTGGTGGTCAGGTCCAGCAGCGCGCGCAGCACCGCGGCGGTCAGCGCCAGGTCGCAGGTGCTGCTCACCGCGGCGGGACGGGGTTCACCCGCGCCGTCCAGGAAGCGGTTCTCCGGCGAGGTCGAGGGGGCGGTGCCCAGCTCGCCGTCGGGCAGCCGCACCAGGCGGTCCAGGACGAACCGGGCGGCGCCGGCCACGACGGGCAGCGCCTCGCGGGCCGCGGCGGGCGGGTCGGCGGCGAACCGGGCGTGCTCGTGCAGGTGGGTGGCCAGCCACGCCCCGCCGTACGGCCACGCCGACCACTCCGGTCGCGCCCACCCGCCCCCGGCGGTGCCGGTGGTGGCCCACACGTCGCTGTTGTGGTGCGCGACCCACCCGCCGGCGCCGTACGCGCGCCGCGCGGTGTCCTCGCCGGCGGCGGCCAGGCGCCGCACGAAGGCCAGCAGCGGCTCGTGCAGCGGGGCCAGTCCCCACACCTCCGCCGGCCAGTACGCCATCTGCAGGTTGATGTTCGTCGTGTAGTTGCAGCTCCACGGCGGCTGCAGCTCCGCGTTCCAGATGCCCTGCAGGGTCAGCGGGTGCGTGCCGGGGCGGGAACCGGCCAGCAGCAGGTACCGGGCGTGGGCCACGGCCAGCTCCACGAGGGCGCGCCGGGAGCCGTCGTCGTCCACGGCCCGGCGCAGCAGCTCCCCGGTGCTCGTCCCCGCCGGCACCGCGCCGCCCAGGTCCAGGTGGGCCCCGTCCCACCAGGGCGCCAGGTCCGCGCGGTGCGCGCGCAGCAGTTCTTCCGAGCCGGTGGCGGCCGCGGCGGCGACGCGGGCGCGGGCGGTGCGCACGGCCTCCCGCTCGCCGGGGCACGGGCCGCCGGGGGTGGCGCTGACCTCGGTGGCCAGCAGCACCTCGAGGGTGCGGGCCCCCAGCACCTGCAGCGCCGCGCCCTCCGGCAGCACGGTGCCGTCGGTGCGCACCCGCAGCACGACGGCGGCGCAGCGGGCCGCCGCGCCGTCCGCGGCCCAGGTGACGGGCTCGTCGTGACCGTCCGGGCTCCAGGGCCGCACGTCCACCGGCAGCTCCAGCACGGCCTCCAGCTCCGCACCCCCCTCGCCCGCACCGGAGGCGGCACCGCTGCGCACCCGCAGCGGGGAGGTGAGGCGGACGGTGACGTCCACGGCCGTCCCGGTCGCGCGCAGGCGGTGCAGCAGGACCCCGGCGGGTGCGCTGACGAGCGTCTCCTGGTGCACGCGGGCGCCGTGGGGGTGCTCGCGGCGCACCCACGCCGTCCCGGTGGGCATGTCCAGGCCGCGCTCGAACCGCGACACCGGCAGCGGGTCGCACGTCACGCGCAGGTCCCCCAGCGGCAGGTACGCCTGGGTGTGCGGGACCACCACGGGGGTCAGCAGCTCCTCGGCGAGGCGGTGGTCCCCGGCCAGCACGGCGGCGCGAGCGCGTTCGACGTCCGCGGCGTGGCCGGGGGGGACCTCGTGGCCCGGTCCCCCAGCGGGGCCGGACCAGGCGCGGTCGTCGTTCAGGGACAACCGCTCGCCGTCGGCGGCGCCCCAGCACATCGCGCCCAGGCGCCCGTTCCCCACGGGCAGGGCCTCCACCCAGGTACCGGCGGGCGCGGGGAAGCGCAGGACGGGTTCGACGGCCACGTCAGAACCGCACGCCGCCGGCCGTGAGGCCGGAGCGCCAGTACCGCTGCAGGGCGATGAACACGCCGATGACGGGAACCACGGACACCAGGGAGCCGACCACCACGAGGACCTGCAGGCCGGGGATGGTGATGGACGCCTGGCTCCAGCCGGTCAGGCCGACCGTGAGCGGCATCAGCTCGGCGTCGGTGAGGACCATCAGCGGCAGCAGGTAGTTGTTCCAGCTGCCCAGGAACGCGAACAGCAGGACCGTCACCAGCCCGGTCGTCATCAGCCGCAGGCCGATGGACACGAAGATGCGCAGCTCCCCGGCGCCGTCCAACCGGGCGGCCTCCAGCAGCTCCCCGGGGATCGAGGACCGGGCGAACACGGTGCACAGCAGGACCCCGAACGGGTACACCATCGACGGCAGCAGCACGCCCGCGTAGGTGTTGTTCAGGCCGAGCTCCACGACGAGCAGGTACGTCGGCTGCGCCAGGACGGTGCCGGGCACCAGCATGCTCGCCAGCACCGCCCCCAGCAGCACCTTGCGGCCGCGGAACTCGAACATGGCCAGCGCGTACCCGCACGCGGCGCACACCAGGACGGTCAGCACGGACCCGACGACCGAGTACACGACGGTGTTCAGGACCCAGCGCCAGAAGATGCCGTCGTCGTAGGTGGACAGCTCGCGCAGGTTCTGCAGCAGCTGCGGGTCCGCGAACGAGAAGCCGGGGGTGGTGAACAGCGAGGTGCTGGACTTGGTGGCGGCCACGACCATCCACCACACCGGCATCAGGAAGTACACCGTCGCCAGGGCGACGGCGCCGGTGGCCAGGACCCGCACGGCGGTGGAGTGCCGCTCCCCCGCGCTGGTGGCCGCGCGGCGGCGGGTGCGACCGGTGGCGGCGGGGGCGGGCGCCGGCGCTCCGGGCGTCGCCCCCGGCCCGGTGCGGGTGCTGGTGCTCACGCCAGTGCTCCGTTCCTGCGGTTCGAGATGCGCAGCACCACCAGCGACAGCACGAGCGTGGACACGCCCAGCAGCACGGCCATGGCCGCGGCGAGGTGCGGGTCCTGCGCCTCCGTGGAGGTCGTGTAGATCGCCATGTTGGGCGTGTAGTCGCTGGTGATGTTCGAGGTGATGGTGCGCAGCACGTTGGGTTCGCTGAACAGCTGCAGCGTGCCGATGACCGAGGACAGCGTGGTGAGCAGCAGGGCGGGCAGGATCATCGGCAGCTTGATGCTCAGCGCGACCCGCACCTCGCTCGCCCCGTCCACCCGGGCCGCCTCGCCCACCTCGGCGGGCACCGACTGCAGCGCGGCGTAGAGGATGACGACGTTGATGCCGGTGTTGGACCACAGCGCGATGTTCGCCAGCGACCACAGCACCGTCCCGGGGGCGAGCAGGTCCACGTCCACGCCCAGCGAGGTCAGCCCGCCCACGATCGGGCTGACGCCCGGCTGGTACAGGAACCCCCACAGCAGGGCCGCGATGACGCCGGGAACGGCGTACGGCACGAACACCGCGGCCTGGAAGAACCGCCCGAAGCGCACCGCCGCGGAGTCGAAGAGCAGGGCCAGCACGAGCGCCAGGACCAGCATGACCGGGACCTGCACGGCCCCGTACAGCAGGACGCGGGCGAACCCGGAGGTGAACCCCGTGTCGGTCAGCGCCGTCACGTAGTTGCCCAGCCCGGCGAACTCGCGCTGGCGGGTGCCGCCGAAGCCCAGCCCACCGGCGGCGCGCTGCCGGAACACGCTCTGCCACAGCGCCAGCACGATGGGGGCGACGAGGAACACCAGGAACAGCACCACGAACGGCGCGGCGAACGCGTACGGGGCCACGTGCCGGCCGCCGGTGCGGCGCGCCGCGGGCCGCCGGCCCGCAGCGCGCCGAGCCGGCAGGGGCACGACGCTCACGACGGGTCGACCACGTCGAGGCCCATGCCGGTGAGCCGTTCCGTGGCGGCGGCGTCGGCGTCGGCGAGCACCTGCGCGAAGGTGGTGGACCCGTTGGCGACCGCGCCGAACCCGTCGGTGATGTCGGCGTCGACCTGGCCGTTGGCGGGGCCGTCGGTCCAGGTCGGCGGGACGACCTCGGCGGCCTGGCGGAACACGTCGTAGATGCGCTGCCCGCCGAAGTACGGCAGCTCCTCGGCCAGCGCCTCGGACTCGAAGCCGACCAGGGCGGTGGGGAAGATGCCGCCGACGGAGATGAGCTGCTCGACCTGCTCGGGGTCGCTGTTGATCCAGGTGAGGAACTCCGCGGCACCCTCCAGGTCGTCGGCGCCGGCGAGCACCACGTCGGCCGCGCCGCCGGAGTCCCCGGCGACCGGGGTGCCGTCGTAGGTGGGCTGCGGCGCGACGCGCCACAGGCCCGCCTGCTCGGCGACGTTCTCCTGCAGCTGCACCGGGAACCAGGCGGCGTAGGTGATGGTGGCGATCTCCCCGGCGTTGACCGACGCCCAGTACTCCGGCGTCCACATCTGGGTGGTCTTCACCAGACCGGCGTCCACCAGCCGCTGCCAGCGCTCGGCGACCCGGCGGCTCTCGGGGCTGTCGACCTGGACGCTCCAGGCCTCGCCCTCGATGTCGAAGTAGGTGCCGCCCGCCTGGGAGACGTCCTGCGTCCACTGGCCGATCTCGCTGGGCGAGAACCCGGCGATGTAGACGTTCGGGTCCGCTGCGTGCAGCGCCGCGGCGGCCTGCTCGTACTCGTCCCAGGTGGTGGGCACGGCGATGCCGTGCTTCTCGAAGAGGTCCGTGCGGTACATCATCGCGGTGGGCCCGCTGCCCTGCGGGACGCCGTACACCTCACCGGCCAGCGTCACCGACTGCCACGAGGACGGGGTGTAGAGGTCCTCGGTGTCGGCGACGAACTCGGTGATGGGCTGCACCCGGTCGTTGATGACGTAGTCGGGCAGGTCGTGCGTGGACAGCTGGACGATGTCGGGGCCGGCGCCGGCGTCCACGGCGGCCTCCACCTTCTTGCCGTCGTCGCCGGTCATGCGGTGGAACTCCACCGGGTCGTCGGGGTTCTCGGCGTTCCACTGCGCGACCTGCTCCTCCAGGCCGGGGACCCACCCCCAGAACTGGATGGGGTCGTCGCCGCCGCCGGCCGCGGCGTCACCGCCACCGCCGCCGCAGGCGGCCAGCAGGCCGGCGGTGCACAGCAGGGCCGCGGCCCGGCCCGCGCGGGGCGCGGCGGGGTTGGTCCGGGTGGTCCACACCATCGTGTCTCCTCTGCGCGCACCACCGCGTCGGGGTGCGGCCTCGACGTCTCGCGGCGGAGGTCCGCCGTCGGTGACCGGTGGGAGGAGGATGCCCCCGGACGCTGACATGCGTCAAGATGTCATCTGATGAATCCGTCACCACCGGGACGATGCCGCCCCGGTGGTCACCCGCCGGAGGAGACCCGACGTGCCCCTGTCCGAGATGACCCAGGCCGACCTCGAGGCCTACGAACCGCGCTTCACCCCGCCTCCCGGGCTGCGCGGGTTCTGGGACCGCACCCTCGCGGCGGCCCGCGCGCTGCCCCTGGACCTGGAGCTCACCGAGACCCCAACTCATCTGACGACCTTGGCGCACTGGGACGTCTCGTTCGCCGGCTACGGCGGCGACCGGGTCCGCGCCTGGCTGGTGCGGCCGGCCGGCGCGGACGGCCCCCTGCCGGTCGTCGTGGAGTTCGTCGGCTACGGCGGCGGGCGCGGCCTGCCGGAGGAACGGCTCACCTGGGCCAGCGCGGGGTACGCCCACCTGGTGGTGGACACCCGCGGGCAGGGTTCGGTCTGGGGTGGCGGCGGGCACACCCCCGACCCGCACGGCTCCGGTCCCGCCACCCCCGGGTTCACCACCCGCGGCATCCTCGACCCCGAGGAGTACTACTACCGGCGCGTCTACACCGACGCCGCGCGCGCCGTGGACGCCGCCCGCGCCCTGCCGGGCGTGCTGCCGCACGCCGTGGCGGTCGCCGGCGCCAGCCAGGGCGGCGCCATCGCCCTGGCGGCCGGTTCCCTCGTGCCCGACGTGCTCGCGGTGCTCCCCGACGTGCCGTTCATGAGCCACGTGCGCCGCGCCGTGGAGGTCTGCGGGCTGGACCCCTACCTGGAGATCACCCGCTACCTGTCGGTGCACCGCGACCAGGCCGAGCGGGCCCTGGAGACCCTGGACCACTTCGACGTCGCCCACCTGGCCCCGTGGGCGAGCGCCCCCGCGCTGTTCTCCGTGGCGCTCATGGACCGGGTGTGCCCGCCGTCCACCGTGTACGCCGCGCACCGCGCCTACGGCGGCCCGGCCGAGCTGGCGGTCTACCCGTTCAACGACCACGAGGGCGGGCAGGTGCACCACTGGCGGCGCCAGCTGGAGTGGCTGGGCGCGCGGGTGCGCGGAACGGGTGGCACCTCCGGGTGACGTGCGCGCGCGAGCGGGTGGACCGGGACCACCGGTCCTGGGCCCGCACAGCCGCACCCCGTACGGTTCCCGGCCATGAGTGGAAACGACACGCTCACCACCTCCGCCCGCGCGCGATGGGAGCGACTGCTGGAAGAGCTCGACGGCGACGAGCTCGTCACCGCTGCGGCACGGCTGGCCGAGGAGCTGCTCGGGGACCTGCACCCGCGCTGGGAGCACACCCGGGCCGTGGCCGCGCGCGCGGTCGCCGGGACCCCCGCCGTGCCCGCGCAGGAGCGCGCCACCCTGGTGGCGGCGGCGTGGCTGCACGACATCGGCTACGCCGCGCCGCTGCGCCGCTGCGGCTTCCACCCCGTCGACGGCGGTGACCACCTGCGCCGGCAGAGCTGGCCGCCGCTGGTCGCCTCGCTCGTCGCCCACCACTCCGGCGCGCGCTTCGTCGCCGAGGTCCGCGGCCTCGGCCACCTGCTCGCCCCCCACGACGACCCCCGCGCCGTCGAGGGCCCGCTCGCGGACGCCCTCACCTGGGCCGACCAGACCGTCTCGGCGACCGGTGAGGTCGTCGACGTGGAGGAGCGGCTGGCGGACGTGCTGCGCCGGCACGGGCCGGACAGCCCCAACGCGCGCGCGCACCACCGGCGCGGCCCCTACGTGCGCGGCGCCGTGCGCCGCACCGAGGAACGGCTGCACCGGGTGCGGACCGGGCACGTGCCCGGTCCGCGCGACTGACGGGCCGCGGGGCCGCGCGGGCGCGGGCGGCGTCAGCGCAGGTGCGCGCGCAGCCAGTCTGTGGCCGCCGCGTCGACGCGCGCGGCGTGCGGGGTCTGCGGGGCCGCCTCCAGGCCGGGCTCGGCGGCCAGGGCGTGCCCCATGCCGGGCACGACCTCCAGGCGCACCCGCCCGGGGTCGCCGTACTCCGCGCCCAGCGCCTCGTGCAGCGCCGCCGCCGGCCGGCGGAACGCCTCCTCGTCGTCGTCCTCGCCGACGACGAGGAGGACCGGCGGACGCCCGGCGGCGGTGAACCCCGCCACCCGGGCCACGGCGTCCAGCCGGCCGGCGACCGCGTCCGCGGCGGGCGACCAGGCGTACTCGGTGCCGTAGCGCAGCGCGAACGACTCGACCAGCGGGCGCAGCTGCAGCAGCGGGCTGACGAGCACGGCCGCGGCGGCACCGAGGCCGGCCTCCAGCAGCACCAGGAACGCCACCGCCGCGCCCATGGACCCGCCCACCAGGGCCAGCGGGCCGTCGGGGCAGCCCAGGTCGGCGCGCACCTGCGCGAGCACGGCCGGGGCCTCCGCCACCGCCTGCTGCGCGATCGGCCCGTACAGCTCGAGCACCGCGTCGGACTGCGCGCGCGCCATCAGCTCCTCCGGGCCCCCGGCCGGCAGGCGCGACCCCGTCATCGGCAGTTCGAGGTGCACCCGCCAGGCGTCCACGCCCGCCAGCGGCAGGGCCGCCGCGAACGCCTCGGGCGTGCGGGGCGCGTCCATGAGGTGCCACGCCAGCACCACGGGCGTCGCCGCGGTCGGCTCCCCCGAGGGCGGCAGCGCCAGGTAGGGGACGCCGGCGGCGACACCCCGCCGGGGCCCGGGCGCGGTGGGCTCCGCGGCGGCGGGCTCGACGGTGGTGGGTGCGGGCTCGTTCACGGTGCCTCCGGGGTGTCGCGGTCGGTGGCGCCCACCCTGCCCGGTGCCACCGACACGGCGGGCCGCGCCCGCCGCGGGCCGGAGGGGGCGACGTGCACGCGGGCCCGCACCGCCGCGGCCGCGCACACCAGGACCACCGCCGCCGCCGCGAGCACGGGCGCACCGACCCGTTCGCCGAGGAACAGCGCCGACCAGGCGATCGTCAGCACGGACTGCACCAGCTGCACCTGGCTGACGCTCGTCATCGGGCCGATCGCCAGCCCCCGGTACCAGGCGAAGAACCCCAGGAACATGCTGAACACCGCGAGGTAGCCGAACGACAGCCACCCGCCGAGCCCGGCGCTTGTGCGTCCACCGGCGGCACCCACGGCCGTGAGCACCGCCGTCAGGGGCAGCGCCAGGACGAGCGCCCAGCAGATCGTCTGCCACGCACCGAGTTCCCGCGCCAGCAGACCGCCCTCGGCGTACCCGAGCGCCGCCAGCGCGACCGCCACCAGCAGCAGGAGGTCCCGGGCACCGGCACCACCGAGCCCGCCGCCGCCGAGCGCCACGAAGACGACGACCGCGACCAGGCCCGCGGCGCTCGCCACCCAGAAGCCGCGCCCGGGGCGCTCGCGGGTGCGCAGCACGGCCGCGACGGCGGTGGCCGCCGGCAGGACGCCGACGACGACGGTCCCGTGGGCGGCGGGCACGTCGCGCATGGCCGCGCTGGTGAGCAGCGGGAACCCCGCGACCACGCCGGCGACCACGAGCAGCAGGCGCGGCACCAGCCGCAGCGGTGGCCTGCGGGTCCGGGTGGCGGCCAGGACCGCCGCCGCCAGGGCACCTGCGACGACGGCGCGGCCGGCGCCGACGAACAGCGGGTCGAGGGTGCGCACGGCCACGCGGGTGAACGGCAGCGTGAAGGAGAACACCACGACGCCGACCAGGCCGAGGAGCGGCCCGGCCAGCGGGCCGGCGGCTGCGGGGGCCACGCGGGGGGTTCGAGGTAGCGGCACACGAGATGGAGGAGTAGCGCTATCCACTCTATTCATGCATCAGCGTAGCGGATCGGGTTGCAGCAGGTTCCGCTCCTCGACGAGGCCCAGCGCCAGGGTCCGGTACCCGACGCCCTCGAACAGGACGGTGACCCGGTCCTCCTCGTAGTGCATGACCTGCCCGCCGCCCCACTCCGGGTGCTCGACCGTCGAGCCGACGGGGAACGGCTCCGCAGCGGCGGCGCCGTGCTCGGCGGCGCTGCCGGTCCGGCAGGTGTCGCAGTTCCCGCAGGGGCCGGGCAGCTCCTCGCCGAAGTAGCCCAGCAGGAACCGCCGGCGGCACCCGGTGGTCTCGGCGTAGGAACGCATCATCTCCAGCCGGGAGCGCTCCACCGAGCGCTGCTGCTCGGACAGCTCCACCGCGGCCTCGGCGGCCGCGGCGGGCTTCGGGCCGTCGGGATCGGCCGCCAACCGGCCCCGCTCGTCCTCCCGGACGGCACCGGTCTCCTGCAGGAGGTTGACCACGCCCGCCAGGCGGGTCGCGGTGGTCCCCAGCTCCCGGCGCAGCTCACCGGGCTCGACCGGCTCGTCGTGGGCGCGCACCGCGGCGGCGACCTCCCGCAGCGGTTCGGGTTTGGCGACCCCGGAGGTGAAGAACGACCGCAGCCCCAGGTCCTCGGGGCGGTAGTGCAGGACGGCGCGGGCGGGCCGCCCGTCCCGGGCGGCGCGGCCGATCTCCTGGTAGTAGCTGTCCAGGGAGTCGGGGACGTGGGCGTGCACGACGGCGCGCACGTCGGGCTTGTCGATGCCCATGCCGAAGGCGTTCGTGGCGACCACCACGTCGAGGGTGCCGTCGACGAACCCGCGCAGCACCCGGTCGCGGTCGTCCCGCTTGCGGCCGGCGTGGTAGAACTCCGCCGCCCGGCCCGCCTCGCGGAGCTCCCCGGCGATCTCCTCGGCGTCGCGGCGCCGGGCCACGTACACGACGACCGGGCCGTCAGTGGAGGTGACCGACTCCAGGACCCCGGCGTGCTGGCGGTCCGCGCGCGAGTACCGGCGCACCTGCAGGTCGATCTCCGGGCGGTCGAAACCCTCCACGAGCACCAGGGGGTCGCGCATCCGCAGGTGCTCCAGCACCTCGGAACGGACCTGCGGGCTGGCGGTCGCCGTGAGCGCCACGACCTGCGGGTGGCCGAGCCGCTCGGCCGCCGCCCCCAGCCGCAGGTACTGCGGGCGGAAGTCGTGCCCCCACGAGGAGACGCAGTGCGCCTCGTCCACCACGAACAGGCGTGGGTGCAGCCGGGCCAGCTCGTCCAGGACCTCCTCGCGGGCCAGCTGCTCGGGAGCGAGGAACACGAACCGCACGTCCCCGCTGCGCAGCGCCTCCTGCGCCTCGCGCCACGCGGACGCCGGCAGCTGGGAGTTCAGCATCACCGCCCCGCCGCGGCGCACGTCCTCGCGCAGGCCGTCCACCTGGTCGCGCTGCAGGGCGATGAGGGGGGAGACCACCACGACGGGGCCGTCGAGCAGCAGCGCCGGCACCTGGTAGATCGCCGACTTGCCCGCACCGGTGGGCATGACGGCCAGGACGTCGCGCCCGGCCAGGACCGCCTCCATCGCCTCGGCCTGGCCGGGGCGCAGCTCCTCGAAGCCGAACGCCTCCCGCGCGGTACCCAGCAGGTCGGTGCCCGCCTCGGACCCTCGTCGTGCCACGAACCCTCCACGTCGCGGCGGCGTGGACCGCCACCGCAGCCTCGAGGCCCTCACCGGCCGCGTGGCTGGACCCGGGGGCCGTTCACGGTGACCGGCCCGTGGACCGGTCACCGCGGACCACCGTAGGCACCGCCCGGGCGCCTCGCCCGTCGATCTTGCCGCGGGCCCCGACCGCGGTGCCCCCGCGGTCGCGCGGAGCTCAGGGGGTCGGCATGCCGCCGTTCACGTTGAGGACCTCGCCCAGCACGTAGCTGGACTCCGGGGAGGCCAGGAACACGTACGCGGGGGCCAGCTCGGCCGGCTGGGCGGCGCGGCCCAGCGGCGTCGACTGCCCGAACTCCGGCATCGCCTCGTCCGGCTGACCACCGGCGACCTGCAGCGGCGTCCACACCGGCCCGGGCGCCACCACGTTGACGCGGATCCCCTTCGGCGCCAGCTGCTGCGCCAGCGCCTTGGACATGGCGATGATCCCGGACTTGGTGGTGGCGTAGTCCACCAGGTTCGGGGAGGGCTGGTAGCCCTGCACGGAGGAGGTGTTGACGATCGTCGAGCCCGGCGGCAGGTGCGGCACGGCCTCCTGCACGATCCAGAAGAGCGCGTTCAGGTTCGTGCGCACCGTCTCGTCGAACTGCGCGGTGGTGATGTCGGCGACGTCCTCGGCGTGCTGCTGCTTGC
The DNA here is from genome assembly GCF_050871845.1 of Kineococcus arenarius subsp. arenarius. NCBI lineage: Bacteria > Bacillati > Actinomycetota > Actinomycetes > Kineosporiales > Kineosporiaceae > Kineococcus > Kineococcus arenarius. The sequence goes on along the minus strand of NZ_JBJLSE010000007.1, from coordinate 2,903 downwards.
CGGCGATGTTGGCGATGAGGTCGATGCCGCCGAGCTCGTCGACGGTCGTGCGCACCAGGCTCCGGGCGAACGCCTCGTCGGTCAGGTCGCCGGGGGCGAGCACGGCCTTGCGGCCGGCCTCGCGCACGAGCTGCGCGACCTGCTCGGCGTCCTCCTGCTCCTCGGGCAGGTAGTTGAGGACGACGTCGGCGCCCTCCCGGGCGAAGGCGATGGTCGCGGCCCGCCCGATGCCGGAGTCGGCACCGGTGACCAGGGCCCTGCGGCCGTCCAGCCGGCCGGTGCCGCGGTAGGTGGACTCGCCGTGGTCGGGCGAGGGACCCAGCTCGGCGGCCAGACCGGGACCCTCCTGCGGCTGGGGCTCGAAACCCTCGGTGCGGTACTGGTCGACGGGGTTCTGGAACGTGTACTGGTCGCTCACGCGACCCACCGTAGGCAGCGCCCCGGCGCTGTGCGCGGCGAGCCGGGCGGTCCCCGCCGGGGCGCGGCGTGTCGGTGGCGACCGGCACACTGGACCCGTGCGGGAACAGCGGCTGGTGGACGTCACGCGGATCTACGTGGAGCCCGCCGCCGCGGAACTGCCCCGCGGCCGGCAGGTCCTGGATCGCTGGCCCGACGCCACCCGCGTGGAGGTGGACAGCCACTGGAACATCCCGGAGCTGCACGGCGACGAGACGAACGTGGCGCGCTGGGTGCGGATCAAGCGCGAGGCGCTGGTGCTGGGGGTCAAGAAGTCGCTGGCGACCCGGCCCAACGGCCGCTCGGCGGACTTCATCGCGCCCTCCACCGCGAACGGCTGCGCGATGGCCTGCGCCTACTGCTACGTGCCGCGCCGCAAGGGGTACAGCAACCCCATCACGGTGTTCGCGAACATCGAGCAGATCACCGGCTACCTGAGCCGGCACGTGGCGCGCCAGGGCGTGAAGGCCGAGCCGAACCAGTGCGACCCGCACGCCTGGGTGTACGACGTCGGGGAGAACAGCGACTGCTCGGTGGACGCGGAGGTCTCCGCCAACGTCGACGACCTCATCGCCCTGTTCCGCGGCCTGCCCACGGCCAAGGCCTCCTTCGCCACCAAGAACGTCAACCGGCGCCTGCTGGACCTGGACCCGGGCGGCCGCACCCGGGTGCGTTTCTCCCTGATGCCCGAAGAGGTCGCCAAGGTGCTGGACGTGCGCACCAGCCCGGTCGCCGAACGGCTCGCCGCGCTGGACGACTTCGTCGCCGCCGGGTACGAGGTGCACGTCAACTTCTCCCCCGTGGTCGTCACCGAAGGCTGGCTGCCGCAGTGGGCGCGGTTGCTCGACGCGCTCGGCGAGGCCACGAACGAGGCCACCAAGCGGCAGCTCGCCGCGGAGGTCATCTTCCTGACCCACAACGAACGGTTGCACCAGGTCAACCTGGGCTGGCACCCGAAGGCGGAGGACCTGCTGTGGCAGCCCGCGTTGCAGGAACACAAACGTTCCGAGGGCGGCGCCGTCAACGTGCGGTACCGCAGCGGCGAGAAGGGCCGTTACGTCCGGCAGCTGCTCGACCTCATCGCCGAGCGGGCCCCCTACCTCGACGTGCGCTACGCCTTCTGACCGGCCACGCTGGCGGCATGGCGAAGCAGGAGCTGAGCGACGACGAACGCCGGCAGGTCCGCCGCGACTTCGCCGAGGCGGTCAACATGACGCCGAAGGAGCTGGAGGACTGGCTGGGCACCGAGGAGTCGCGCTCGGCGGGCCAGAGCGACGGCGACGGCGAGTCCGTGGGGCACGCCTCCGGCCGGCGCATCGTCGAGATCCTGCGCGCGAAGCAGTCCGACCTGGACGACGACGACCACGCGCACATGAAGAAGGTCGTCGGTTACGTGCACCGGCACTCCGCGCAGCGCCCGCAGGGGGACGTCACCGGCACCAAGTGGCGGTACTCCCTGATGAACTGGGGGAACGACCCCCTCAAGGACTGACCCGCCGGTCTGCGCGGGGCGGGCCACGCTTCGAGGTGCAGGCCGGCGCTCCCGCGGGCACAGTGGGATCAGCACGCCGTCAGGACGACGAGCGGCTCCCGGACCACGAGCCGCAGGAGGAGTTCCAGAATGAGCAGCGTCACCGAGAGCATCGACGTCGACGTCCCCGTCCACACCGCGTACAACCAGTGGACGCAGTTCGAGTCGTTCCCGCAGTTCATGAGCGGTGTCGAGTCGATCACGCAGGTCACCGAGACCCGCAACCACTGGAAGACGAAGGTCGCCGGGGTCGAGCGCGAGTTCGACACCGAGATCACGGAGCAGCACCCCGACGAGCGGGTGGCGTGGAAGAGCGTGGACGGCAAGGACCACGCCGGCGTCGTGACCTTCCACCGCCTCGCCGACGACAAGACCAAGGTCACCGTCCAGATGGACTGGGAGACCGAGGGCCTCGTCGAGAAGGTCGGCGCCGCGGTCGGCGCCGACGACCGCCAGATCAAGGCGGACCTCAAGCGCTTCAAGGAGTTCATCGAGTCGCGCGGCGCCGAGACCGGCGCCTGGCGCGGGGACGTCACCCCGCCCAAGTGACGCGCTGACGAAGACCCCGGACGCCCGGGACCCCGCGAGGGTCCCGGGCTTCCTCGCGTCCGCCCCGCGCTCCCCACCCCACCCCCACCTCCCGTCCCCGCAGTGGGGGGGGGGGGGGGGGGGGGGGGGGGGGGGGGGGGGGGGGGGGGGGGGGGGGGGGGGGGGGGGGGGGGGGGGGGGGGGGGGGGGGGGGGGGGGGGGGGGGGGGGGGGGGGGGGGGGGGGCGGGGGGCCCCCCCCCGGGCCCCCGCCCCCCCTGGGCCGGGGTGGCGGTGGCGGTGGTGGTCGTGCTGGGTGCGCTGGGGCTGGCGGCCGGCTCGCTGGTGACGGTGTCACGCTCCGGGCAGGACGAGGCGGGCCTGCCGTCC